>JASHSZ010000441.1 GCA_030040815.1 Streptosporangiaceae bacterium | reverse complement strand
GCCCGGCGCGAGCACGGCCGGAGCCGGCGCGCTCGGCGACGGCGCCGACGGCGACGTGCTGGCCGGCGCGCTCGCGGGCGCAGTCGGCGACGGGGACACCCGGCCGCCCGACGGCGTGTGCCCGGAAGCGCTGGCGGACGGCGGACGCGGCTGCGGTCCCGCATGTGCTGACGAGGATCCCGCGGAGCCGCAGCCTGCGGCGATCACCGCAGCTGCGGCCGTTGCCAGGACCGGTAGGGCGAGTGACTGACGTCGCATAAGAGCCTCCAGCCTGCGGGCAGGACTAATACGCCTACTCCCAGTATCAGCGTCCCGGAGCTACGCATCACAGGGATGTAGTTCACATTTCGCCCGTGGCGCCGGGAAGCTCCCGGTCATCTGGTCCGTCGTACCATTCCGCCCCCTGCATTTCCAGGGACAGCGGCTGGACCATGTCGGCGTTCGCGGAGGCACGCCAGCCCTTCTCCCGGCTGCCCTCCTCGATCGCGTGGGCGCACAGACCCAGGGTGCGGGCCACGATGAAGATGGCCTTCAGCTCCGCCGGCTGATAACCCATGTCCAGGCCGATGCAGCCCATGGCACCGGGTGCGTTCAGGTAGATCCTCCGGCCGAAGACCGCGACTGTTGCGTCCTCCATGGCCCGCGCGATCGCGACGAACGGCCCCGAGATCCCGAGTTCGTCGGCCAGCTGCAGCAACCGCGCGGTCCGCGGGTCCCGGATGTGCTGCGGATGGTGAAAGCCGGGCATGCGCTCGTCCCGTGCTCGCATCTCCTGGACGACCGCCTGCGCCGCATCGGCGGGAGTCAGCCCGTCCAGCGCGGCGCGCCCGGCCACCGCCAGGTACATCTCGGCTGGCCGGTCGGAAGTGCCGTGCAGCCGGCCGATCGCTGCCACGCCCGCCGCGACGGCAGCGTTCAGCTCGGCCCCGCCGGAGGTCGCGAACCGGACTGTCGCCGCGGACGGCGACATGGCGTGCTCGGCAAGGCTCACCATCATGGCGTTGACCATTCGGGCCTGCGCGGTAGTCGGCAGATCGCCGCGCAGGACCAGGTGCACCATGGCGCCGAAGTCCAGCAGCCCGGAGAGCTCGTTGACGTCATAACCGCGGACCACGATGCGCTCCCTGTTCTTCCACGCGATGCCGGTACGCCAGTGGAACGCGACACGGCCGCTCCCTGCCATCGGCGTTGTCCTCCCAATCCAGCGAGTCTCGGAGCCTAGCCCCAGTGTTGCCTAGGGTGGCTGAGGCTGGCCGCTCAGACGAAGAGCGGCTCTGCTGCCGATCGGTGCACCAGGTCGGTCATCGCGGCGTCGTCCGGCGACCCGGCGAACCGGCTGGCCGCGTCCAGCACCCTGGGGAGCAAGCCGACGTCGCCGACGCTGTCGAGGAACACTCCGGGGCGGCCCAGTGCCCACCACACCGCCAGATCGATGTCGCTCTGCTGCTGGAGCGCCTCGTACCAGGTCGCCTGCGTGTGCGGTCGCCCCAGCCACGGGCGTCGCGCGATCGACTTGATGGTCTGCATCGCCACGTTCCGCTCGCGGCCGATGCGGTAGAGCGCGTCGAAGTTGGCCGCGTAGTAGGAGTTCTGCATGGTGACGTAGTTGTACGGGAGCAGCACAGGGTCGAAGTCGAACCGGTCGAGGCTGCGCCGGTGGGTGGCGGCAATCTGGGAGCCGTGGCCGGTGACGCCGATCCAGCGGACTAGGCCCTCGCCCCGCGCCTCGATCGCGGCCTCGATGGCGCCGTCGGGGCTGAGCGCGATGTCCCACTCGATCGGGTCCGCCAGGGCATGGAGCTGCCACAAGTCGACGTGGTCAACACCCAGTCGGTCCAGGGACCTGTGCAGTTCCTCGCGCGCCCCTTCCCTCGTGCGCGCGTCCGCCTTGGTCGCCACAAAGAACCGGCCGGGCTCGCGGCTTAGCCATGGCCGGATGCGCAGCTCTGCCTCGCCGTAGGACGACGCCACGTCGAGGTGATTCACCCCGTAGGCGAGCAGCACATCCAGGGTCTCGTCCGCGACACGCTGGGACACCGCCGCGAGGCAGGCACCCCCGAAGATCACGCGCGTGCTTTGATGGCCGGTACGGCCGAACTCCGCGAGCTCGATAGCCATGAGCCCAACGATAGGCAGGCTCGCATAGGCCGAACCGACCCGGATAGCAATCGCTGAGGTCGCCAGCCTGGCGCTGTCGGCGAAGGGCGCAGGAATCGGCCTGGGCTCTAAGGAACGACCACCAGCGGAACCGGTGCGTGACGCGCGAGGCTCACGGCAACCGAGCCGATCACGCGGTGCGCGACGAGAGACGAACTGCCGACCACGATCACCACGGTGGCATCGGGATGGGCAGCGCCGATGTCCTTCGCAGCCGCGAGCAATTCCTCCGCGATCATGCCCTGGCGCCGCTCAAAGCCCCAGCGCTCCTCCCTGCCCTCGAGCTGCTCGCCGGCCATGTTCCGAAGCTCCCTTTCGATGTCATCGAAGCTGGTCTCGAGCTCGGCCACGGCACTGGAGGACAACGCGGCCATGCTGGGCATGTGTGCCACGTACACGACTTCGATGCGGCCTGTCCGTCCCTGCAGCAAGTTGACGGCGGCGTCGAGCGCTCTGCTTGCTGGCGGAGATCCGTCATAGCCGACTACGAGGCGCAGGTCCGTCGCGGGGGGTGTGCCAGTGCTCACCGCTGGAGCATAACCCTGGGCCGGCCGGGGGGCATGCCGCGGTCGGGGTTGGCCGCGCGGCCAGGCCCGCGGCTAGGAGCGGGTCAGCGTAGCTGCAGGTTCGCGACGCACTACCGGAGAGCAGCTGCACAGGGCGACGGGAATCGCTTCGAAGCCATCCTGCCGCGCGGCAGCGGCACGCGCTGATGCAGCTGGTGCCGGGGCTGTGGCGGGCACAGCAGCGGCAGCGGGTGCTGGCTCAGCTGCAGGCGGTGCGGCCGCGGCCGCGGCGGCGGGGGCCCTGAGCTGCTCAAGCCGGCGCTTGGACGGCAGCAGGACCATGGCGAGAATGAAGCCGGCCCCGAGCAGTGCCGCCGAGATGGCGAAGGCCTGGGTGTAGCCGTGGGTGGCGGCGATGGCCGGCGCCAGCGGGCTGGTGTGGTGGACTGCCAGGTAGCTGGCTGCCGCGGTCAGCGCGACGGTGCTCAGAGCAGACGTCCCGATAGATCCGCCGACCTGCTGCATGGTGTTGACGAGCGCGGAGGCTACGCCGGAGTCTGCGCGGGCGACTCCGAAGGTCGCGGTGTTGATCGCCGGGGCGAAGATCGTGCCGAAGCCAAGCCCCAGGATGATCAGCGCGGGCAGCACCGAGCTGGCGTAGCTTGAGGTGGCCGTGACCTGGGTCAGGTAGGCCATCCCAGCCGCGCCGAGCAGCATTCCGGCGGCGATCAGGTCGCGCGGGCCTACCCGAGGCAGGCCGACGATGCTGGCCAGGTTCGAGGTGAGCAGGATGCCGGCGATCATCGGCAGGAACAGCAACCCGGTGGTCAGCGGGCTGTACGCCCTCACTTGCTGCAAGTAGTAGGTGAGGAACAAGAAGGTGCCGAAGATCGCGACCCCTGATATGCAGACAGCCACATAGGAGCCGCCGCGCGTCCGGTCAATGATGATCCGCAGCGGCAGCAGCGGATGACTCGACCGCTGCTCGACGATCACGAACCCGGCGAGCAGCACCGGGCCCAGGACGAGCGCGCCAATGGTCAGCGCGGATGTCCAGCCCGCGGTCTCGGCGTGGGAGAACCCGAAGACAATCAGGAACAGGCCGGCGCAGGCGAGCACGGTGCCGGGCCAGTCCATTCGCGGTGGTTCGGCCGGGCGGGTACTGCGGATCCAGGCCAGCGCGCCGGCCACGGCGATCACCGCGAACACCAGGTTGACATACAGGCACCAGCGCCACGAAAGGTACTGGGTGAGCAGCCCGCCCAGGATCAGGCCAACCGCGCCACCGCCGGAGGCCACCGAGCCGAACACCCCGAACGCCCTGCCCCGCTCGCGCGGATCCCGGAAGGTGCTGACGAGAGTGCCCAGGGCCGACGGCGCGAGGACGGCGCCGAAGCCGCCCTGCAGCGCCCTGGCGGCTACCAGCACGACGAACGAGCCCGCTGCACCGCCGATTGCCGAGGCGACGGCGAATCCGACCAAGCCGACGATGAACACCCGCTTGCGGCTGAACATGTCACCGAGCCGACCTCCCACCAGGAGCAGGCTGCCGAAGGCCAGGGCATACGCCGTCACCACCCACTGCCGGTCGCTGTTGGGGAAGGCCAGCGCCCGCTGGGCAGACGGCAGCGCGATATTCACGATCGTGGCATCAAGGACCACCATGAGCTGGGCGATGGACACGACGACCAGGACCAGCCAGCGCCGGTCAGCAGCTGCTCCCGGGCGTGCTGGACTGGCCGGAGACTCTTCAGACGACATTGGAGTCACATGCCCAGCGATCACTTGTTCTTACCGGGCGGTGAGAACACATCCCTGATCGCCCTGATGGCCAGCACGGCCAGGACCAGCGCCGTCGTCAGCCGGATCGCCGTCGACGCCGCGGCGGGGGCGGGCTGGCCGGGCGCCGCCGGCTCAAGCCGGGCCGCGAGCCGCAGGTCCGCGTCCGTCGGGACGGTCGCGAGCATGCGCCGCTGCTGCAGGAAGTAGAGCAGGGCGAAGCCTGGCGCCACGAGCAGGACCGCCAGGCCCGCCACCACCAACTCCGCCACCATGGCCGCAGTGGGGGCGCTGCCCGCGGCGAGCGACAGAGAGGTGGGAAACAGATAGGGGTACTGGGCCAGTCCCCACCCCCACACCACGGTCGCCA
>JASHSZ010000440.1 GCA_030040815.1 Streptosporangiaceae bacterium | reverse complement strand
GTACTTTGCAGCTGTACGCCCATAGGAAAAGGCCACCCTCAGCACAGAGAGTGGCCTGTGACCTGGGTCGGGGTGGCCGGATTTGAACCGGCGGCCTCTTCGTCCCGAACGAAGCGCGCTGCCAAGCTGCGCTACACCCCGCCGACCGCCCGAGAAGTCTAGCTGATCCGTGGTACGAGCGTGAGCAGCGAAGCCTCTGGCCGGCAGCAGAACCGGACCGGAGCGTACGGCGACGTGCCAAGGCCGGCCGATACGTGCAGCCAGGGCTCGCTGTCTGCGCCGGTGCCGGGGTAGCGGTGTAGGCCGCTGGCCATGTCCCTGGATATCCCGCAGTTGGTCACCAGGGCGCCGGTGCCTGGCAGCCGGAGCTGGCCGCCATGGGTGTGCCCGGCAAGGAGCAGATCGAAGCCGTCGGCAGCGAACCGGTCCAAGACCGCGGGCTCAGGTGAGTGCAGCACGCCCAGTCGCAGATCGGCGCCTGGGTCTGTGGCGCCCGCTACCTTTTCGTACTGATCTCTGGAGATATGTGGGTCGTGTACGCCGGCAACCTCGACGTCGTGCTCGCCCACCTTGAGGCGCGCACGCCGGTTGCTGGCATTGAACCAGCCAGCTTGCTCCATGCCCGCACCGAGTTCCGCCCAGGGCAGGTCGTCGACGTCCCTGACGTGCTCATCCGAGCTGGTACGCCATAGGTAGCGCGCGGGGTTACGGGGCTTCGGTGAGTACAGATCGTTGGACCCGTAGACGAAGATGCCGGGCCGGTTGAGCAGTGGCCCAAGGGCCGCCAGGAACGGTCCGACCGCCTGAGGGTGGGCGATGGAGTCACCGGTGTTCACGACCAGATCCGGCTCCAGGGCGTCCAGTGTGCGTAGCCACGACATCAGCCGGTGCCGGCCTGGGGTGAGGTGAGCATCCGAAATGTGCAGGATGCGTAGTGGTGTCACGCCTGGCGCCAGCGCCGGAACCTCATATTGGCGCAGGGCAAACCAGTTCCGCTCGATGACTGAGGAGTAACCGATGCCCGCGGCGCCGGCCACCGCTGCGGCCGTGAAGAGGGTTCGCGCTCGCATCCACTTATCGTGCCACGGCCCAGGAGGTCCACCGGCCATCCGGCTGCGCCCGCAGCCGCCGGGTGCCGTCGGCACGGCAGGATAGGGCCATGCCGACACTCAAGGATCAGCTCAGAGCCGATCTCATCACGGCGATGAAGGCACGGGATGACACCCGCACCCGAACGCTTCGGATGGCGCTCACAGTCATCACCACCGAAGAGGTCTCCGGCGCTGCCGCGCATGATCTCACCGACGAGCAGATCGTCAGGATCCTGACCAGGGAGGCCAAACGCCGCCGGGAGGCTGCAGCGGCCTTCGCCGAGGCTGGGCGTGCTGACCAGGCCGCCGCCGAGGAAGCGGAAGAAGAGGTGCTCACCGGTTACCTGCCGACCCAGCTCGACGACGCGGAACTCGCTGCCCTGGTGACAGCGGCGATCGCGGAGACCGGCGCTGCTGGCGTGGCAGGGATCGGCCCGGTCATGAAGGTAGTCACACCGCGGGTAGCCGGCCGCGCTGACGGCAGCCGGGTTGCCGCCATGGTGCGCAGCCAGCTCGCGGGCGGGGAACGGGACGGCTGACCCAGCGGATCAGCCGGTCAGTCGGGTTGGCCAGGACTGACTAGAACGGCGGTTGCGGATTGCCGCCGCCACCACCACCGGCGCCGCCACCATTGCCACCACCGCCGCCGCCACCATTGCCGGGGCAGTTGGAGTTGTTGGCGTTGTTGTTGTTGTTGTTGTTGCCGCCGCCGTTGTTGCCGCCGTTCGTCGCAGGGCAGGTTGTCGGCGCGCCGAAACCGTCTCCCTGCGAGAAGTAAGAGCCGGGCGCGGCAGGGAACGCGGCGTTGGTGCCGAGGTCGGCGTGCAGGAAGGTCACTTCCCAGGTCGCGCCCGGCGCGTTGTCGCCGTACATCTGACCAGGACAGACTTCTTCGTACCCGTACAGGGGGTCGTCAGCGTAACAAGAATTGGCACCAACCATCGCGCCCCTGCCGGTCGGGTCGATCGGGTTGAACACCGACACGTACGCGGCCAGGTTCGTTGTCCACCCGGCGAACGCGGCGTAGTAGCCGCCGTTGGCGGTGCCCGTCTTCGCTGCATCGTCGTAGCCGGGGATACCCCGGCCCGCAGCCGTGCCCGGTGACAGCAGCACGCGCTGGAACAAGTAGTTCGCGGCCGCCGCGACGCCGGCCGGTATCGCCTGGTGGCAGCCGGCCGACTGCACCGGGAACTGCTTGCCGGACGAGACCACCTCGATCTTCTCGATCGGCTGCGGGCTGCAGTAGACGCCGCCCGAAGCAACGGTGGCGTACGCGGCGGCCATGTCCATCGGCGAGACGCCGACCGCGCCGAGGGTGAAGCTGGAGACGTTGTCGGCTGACGGCAGGTTGAGGGCCCTATCTGGCTGCAGGAGCGACGTCCCGTCGGCCCTGGTCATGCCCAGGGCCACCGCCGTCTTGACCACGTTGCACAGCCCGACCTGCTTCTCGAGGTTGACGAAGTAGGTGTTCACCGACTGGACCGTGGCCTCGCCGAACTGCCAGGTCTCGGATCCCTTGAAGGGTGCCTCGGCGTTGTTGACCTTAGCGGGCGGCACGTAGTTCCCCTGGCAGCTGGTGAACGGGCCGATCGTCTCCGGGTTCTCGATGCTGATCGTGTGGCCGAACGGGACACCCTGCTCCAGCGCCGTGACGATGGTGAAGATCTTGGACGACGAGCCGGTCTGAACGCCGTAGGGGTCGCCGCCGTACTGCGAGTTGACTGCGTAGTCGATGCTGTCCTGGCCGGGCCCGAAGCCGTAGGTCCGGTTCACCGCGATGGCTTCGACCGCGCCGGTGCCCGGCTGCAGCAGCACCTCGGAGTCGGCGTTGTTGCCGGGGTTCGCCGACGAGTACGGGGGCTCCACCCGGTCAACCGCGTTGTCTGCGGCGAGCTGGTCTTGCATGTTCATGGTCGTGTAGATGGCCAGCCCGCCCTGGTTGTTGACCGCCTTCCACACGGTGGGGTAGTCGAGCTCGAGCACGTGCTGGACGTAAGTGCAGAAGAAGGCCTCCTGCGCAGCCTCCGGGCTGATGCAGCCGGTGTTGAGCGGCGCGGACGAGAGGTTCAGCCCGAGCGGCGTCTTCGCGGCAGCCTGATAGGTGGCCTTAGAGATGTAGTGCAGCTGCCACATCCGGTCCAGGACGGTGTTGCGCCGATCGGTGGCCGTACCTGGGTTGGTCACCGGGTCGTACTCGCTGGGTGACTGGACGATGCCAGCCAAGAGCGCGGCCTGCGACAGCGTCAGCTGGGAGGCGTCTTCGCTGAAGTAGACCTGCGACGCCACCTCGATGCCCCAGGCCTGGTTGTCGAAGTAGGCGACGTTCAGGTACGCGGCCAGCAGTTGGTCCTGAGTTAGCACGTGCTCGACGTGCGCGGCGAGCCGCAGATCCTGGATCTTGCGGCGTAGGTCGGGGTACACGGCGTCATTGATCGCGGTCTTGTTGGTGCCCGCCTGCAGCACCTTGACGTTCTTGACGTACTGCTGGGCGATCGTGGATGCGCCCTGCAGGCCAGCACCGCCCGAGTTGTGCAGCAGCGCGCGGAGGGTACCGCGCGGATCGAGCGCGCCCTGGGAGTAAAAGGCGCTGTCCTCGATCGCCACGATCGCGTTGCGCATGACCGGCGCGATCTGGCTGTAGGTGACCGGCACCCGGTAGACGTCGTACGGGTAGAGGTAGGTGATGACGTCGCCCTCGGAGTCGTACAGCACCGACCGCACGGGTGGGGCGCCCAGCTCGCCCACCGACAGGGTGTTGAAGGTGTTGGCCGCGTCCCTGGCGGCAATGCCGACGACGGCAGTCGCTGGCAGGGTGACCGCGGCCAGCAGCAAGCCGGCCACCACGGCGATGATGATGATACGACCGACCGTTTCGGACGCAGCGACGGCGCGGCGAACAGGGAATAGCACCCGAACAGGCTACGCTGTATCCGTAGTTACCAACCAATACCCAGCACATCACGCTCGGGAAGCAACTCACGGAGTTGCCGGAATGTCACTGCGAGTGACTTGGCAACGCCGTAGAGCACTTGCGCCATCACGGAGCGAGGCGAGCAGCTCGCCGAAGTGTAGCTACTAGTGGCTTGTGACTGTATAGCTCAACAGGGCTATTCACGAATGGACCCGCTGGGGTCTAGCGCTGCAGCGCGGACTTCCGTAAGTTACTCTTCCGCGACCATCACTCGTCGGAGCACGACGCCCCGAGTCGGCTCCGGACCGCAACTGAACGCCACCCGGGCGTGATTTACCCCCTGCGGGCGTGACGATCAGAGGAGCTGGGCCACATGTGGATCACGGACTGGACTGCGCGTGCCGCGTGTAAGGGAACGGACCCGGACGAGCTTTTCGTCCAGGGCGCGGCGCAGAACCGGGCCAAGCTGATCTGCCGCGGCTGCCAGGTACGGACCGAGTGCCTGGCTGACGCCCTCGACAACCGGATCGAGTTCGGTGTCTGGGGCGGGATGACCGAGCGGGAACGTCGGGCGCTGCTGCGCCGGCGACCGGACGTGAGCTCGTGGCGCGAGTTGCTCGAGAACGCGCGCAACCACTACGAGCGCACCGGGGACGAGCTCGTCGCGAGCTAGCGCCCGCGAGAGCCCGGCAATCGGCCGGGACGATGGTGTGACCTGGGGAAGGCCCCGGCACTTAGTATTAGCGCGGTACCGCCGCGGCTAGGCAGACGCTGCAGGTCACGGGGACGCGAAGGCCTGCCCGATCAGACGCAGGCCATCAATGTCATGCACGTCCTCGGGCTGCGCCAGGATCTCGGCCACCGGGACTAGCGGGTGGGCCGCGATGAAGTGCTCGGCAGCCCGCCGTTGGGCGGCACCCAGATCCATCCGGTCTGCGTGCAGCCGCAGCGCGGCTATCGCCAGCACCCGGGCTGAGTCCTCGGCCCCGTTGTCGCGGCGAGCCGCCGCGTCGCCGGCACCGTCCGCGTCAGCCAGCTGCAGCACCTCGGCAGCGGCGAGGCTCCTAGCCGCCGACAACTGTGCGGCGGGCAGTCGCTGCACCCGGTTCAGGAGGAGTCCGGCGAGCGGCATCCGCTCGGTGTCGAGCCGCTCCACAAAGTAGGAGGCCTCCCGGAGCGCGTCGTCCTCCGGCACCGCGACGACGAGGAACGCGGTGCCGGGAGCGCGCAGCAGCTGGTAGGTGTACTCGGCCCGCTCGCGGAAGCCGCCGAACATCGTGTCCAGCGCGGTCACGAACGTCTGCACGTCCCGCAGCACCTGGGTGCCGAGGATCTTGGTCAGCACGCCGGTCACCACGCCGACTCCCGCGTTGAGCACGCGCAGGTAGGCCCGCCCGCCAACCTTGGCGGGCGCCGTCAGCAGCCGGAGTAGTCGGCCGTCAAGGAACCGGCCGAGCCGCTGCGGTGCATCGAGGAAGTCCAGCGCGGACCGGCTGGGTGGCGTGTCCACCACGATCAGGTCCCACTCATCGGCCCGGCGCAGCTGGCCGAGCTTCTCCATCGCCATGTACTCCTGCGTCCCGGCGAAGCTGGATGACAGCGACTGGTAGAACGGATTAGCCAGGATCTGTGCCGCCCGGTCCGGGTCGGCATGCGCCTCGACTATCTCGTCAAAGGTGCGCTTCATGTCCAGCATCATGGCGTGCAAGCTGCCAGCCGAATCGGCCCCGTTCCCGCCCTGAGCGTCACCCGCGCCGGGCTGCAGCCCCGGCACCAACCTGGGTGTGTTGTCGAGCGAGCTAAGCCCCATGGACTGTGCGAGCCTGCGGGCCGGATCGACAGTGAGCACGACCACGTGCCGGCCACGCTCGGCAGCACGAAGTCCGATCGCCGCCGCGGTCGTGGTCTTGCCGACCCCGCCCGCGCCGCAGCAGACGATGATGCGGATCCGCCGGTCGTCGATGAGCCGGTCGACATCGAGCTGCGGTGGGCGGCGCGGGGGCATCAGACGGCCTTCTGCGCGCGCAGCGCCGTCGCGAGCCGGTACAGGCCGGCCAGGTCGATGCCGCCGCTGATCCAGGGCAGCTGGTAGCAGGGCTGGCCGGCTTGCTCCAGGCGATCGGCCTGCACATTCTGCGCCAGCGCGGTCCTGGCCTGATCGCATAGCTCCGCGGCGAGCTCGGCGGCGAGATCAGAGCTGTGCTCGAGGCCGGCCGACTTCAGGCCGAGCGCGAGCAGGCCCTGGTCTAGCTCGCCGTCCGCCGCCGCCTGCAACTGCTCCGGCGGCAGCGCGAGCGGCCTGGTCATGTTCACGATGACGGCGCCCGGCCTGATGCCGCCTAGCTGACGCAGCTCGGCGATGCCGTCCAGGGTTTCCTGCACCGGCATCTCCTCCAGCACGGTGACGAAGTGCACGACGGTCGCCGGTGACCGGATCACCCGCTGCACGGTGTCGGCGTGGCCTCGGATCGGACCGACCCTGGCTAGGTCGGACACCTCAGTGGAGACGTTGAGGAACCGGATGATCCGGCCGGTAGGCGGTGCGTCCATGACGACGGCGTCGTAGACCCGCCCGCCCTTGCCGTCCTTGCGGCGGACCGCCTCGGCCGCCTTCCCCGTCAGCAGCACGTCGCGCAGGCCCGGCGCGATGGTGGTAGCAAAGTCCATCACGCCGAGCTTGGCCAGCGCGGTGCCGGCGTGCCGCAGGTTGTAGAACATCTCGAGGTACTCAGTGAGGGCCGACTCTGGGTCGGCTACCAGCGCGAACACCTCGCCGCCCTCGTGCGCCTCGGTGCCGAGCCCGACCGCGATGCGGCGCTCGGCGTAGGGCAGCGGCGGGCGGTCGAACAGCTGGGCTATGCCCTGCCGGCCTTCGACTTCCATGAGCAGCACGTTCCGCCCGTCGGCGGCCAGCGCCAGGGCGAGGGCCCCGGCCACCGTCGTCTTGCCGGTTCCGCCCTTCCCGGTCACGACATGCAGCCGGACTCCGTCCCAGTCGGTGTCGCGGGTTGCCACGATTGGAGGTTATCCGGGCCGGGTGAGCGGATGATGCAGGCACGGTCTCGGGCGGCTTGGCCCCATTCGGCTGACCCCGGATATCCGCTATCTCCCTGGTGACCGCGCGCTCAGTGTCGGCTTGCCCCGCGACTCACTAGGCTGGGTCTTGGCGGGCCGCGAGACAGCCCGCCGACGGTGGGCCTGCACAGGGAAGAAGGTGCTCAGGCCATGGAGGCTGGCATAGCGATCGCTGTGATCGTCGTGCTGATCGGACTCATCCTGATAGGCAGGATGCCCAAGATCGTCCAGCAGTACGAGCAAGGGATCATCTTCCGCTTCGGCCAGGTGCTCCCAGGGACCCGGGGACCCGGGCTGACCTGGATCCGGCCGATCGGCGACAAGATGGTCAAGGTCAATAGGCAGATTGTCGCCATGGGCGTGCCTGCCCAGGAGGGCATCACCCGCGACAACGTCAGCGTCCGGGTGGACGCCGTCGTCTACTTCAAGGTCGTCGACCCGATCAAGGCGACGATCAATGTGTACGACTACCAGAACGCGATCTCGCAGCGCGCCCAGACATCACTGCGGTCCATCATCGGTCAGTCCGAGATGGACGAACTGCTGGCCGAGCGGGACGAGGTCAACCGGCGGCTGTGCGCGATCATCGACGCTGGCACCGAGGGCCCGTGGGGAGTCAAGGTCGAGAGCGTCGAGATCAAGGACGTGTCGCTGCCTGAGGGCATGAAGCGATCCATGTCCCGGCAGGCCGAGGCGGAGCGGGAGCGGCGAGCCCGGATCATCACGGCAGACGGCGAGTTCCAGGCTTCGAAGCGGCTCGCAGCCGCAGCGAACGTGATGGCCCGCGACCCGGCCGCGCTGCAGCTGCGACTGCTGCAGACCGTGGTCGAGGTAGCGGCAGAGCGCAACAGCACGCTGGTGATGCCGCTGCCGGTGGAGCTGCTGCGGTTCTTCGATAGGTTCACGCCCGGCTCCAGCGACTCAGACGCGGGCGCCGGCGGCGCGACGGCCGTCAGTGAGCCGCAGGACTACGGCGACGAAGAGGTGCGGGCGCTCGAGGGTCAGGCCAGCTCGGACGCGAGTTCGATGGCGAGCTCGGCCGGCGCGGCGATCGAGAACCCGGCCGGGCCGGCCGCGATCGGCGATGGAGCGGACGCTCTCGACATCCCCGACGTGCCCGATATTCCTGAGCTGTCACCGGAGGAAAAGGGCGACATTGGCACGGTGCATCACACCGCTCGCGCCAGGCCTGACGACCACCCGGCCGCCGGGGACGGGGCAGGCGAGGAGCAGATCTAGGTGGTGACCGGCCGTCGGCGCCCTGATGCAAGCCACCGGCGTCGGCGGCACCGCGTGCACTAAGGTTCGGGCTATGGCCAAGTGGGAGTACGCAACGGTGCCGCTGCTCGTGCACGCGACCAAGCAGATCCTGGACAACTGGGGTGACGACGGCTGGGAGCTCGTCGCGGTCGTGCCGGGGCCGAATCCGGAGCAGCTCGTTGCCTATCTCAAGCGGGCCAAGGCATGACCGACGCGGACTCGGCGTCGTCCCCAGACGAACGGCTCGCCGCTCTCGGACTCACGCTGCCGCCGGTTGTCGCGCCGCTGGCGGCGTACGTGCCTGCGGTCAAGTCCGGCACGACCGTCTACACCGCCGGTCAGCTGCCCCTGGTTGACGGCCAGCTGCCGTCGGCCGGGAAGGTCGGGGCTGAAGTGAGTGCTGTCGAGGCGGCGGCGCTGGCGCGCACCTGCGCGCTCAACGCCCTCGCCGCCGCGGCGTCGGTCGCGGGCGGCCTATCTTCGATCAAGCGCATCGTCAGGCTGACCGGGTACGTCGCGAGCGCACCGGATTTCACCGGTCAGCCGCAAGTCGTGAACGGCGCGAGTGAGCTCCTGCTGGAGATCTTCGGCGACGCGGGGCGGCACGCCCGCAGCGCGGTCGGCACCGCGGTGCTCCCGCTCGACGCGCCGGTCGAGCTCGAGCTGATCGTCGAGACCTGGGCTTAGGCGGTGTCGTAGCCGTGACAGACGACGAGCCGAAGGCTGCCGCCGTCCGACTGCCAGGTGCGCTCGGCGAGACCGCCCGCGCGGTGCTGTTGGGGAGTCAGCCGCCCGCGGTGCCGAAGGACGCGGCGACCGTGATGCTGCTCCGACCGGCCCCGGCCGGTCTGGAGGTGTACATGCTCCGCCGGCAGCCGTCGATGACCTTCGCGGCGGGCGCGTACGTCTTCCCTGGCGGCTCCGTCGATGCCAGGGACGCCGACGAGAAGCTGGCCTGGGCCGGGCCTGCTGCTGGCGAGTGGGGACGGATCTTCGCCGCGCCCGCAGCTCTGGCGAGGGCGCTCGTGTGCGCCGCCGTCAGGGAAACTTTCGAGGAGTCCGGAGTGCTGCTGGCCGGAGAGTCGGCGGAATCGGTCGTCGCAGACACCACCAGCGCAGACTGGGAGGCTGACCGCAAGGCGCTGCTCGACCGCTCGGTCTCGCTCGCCGAACTGCTGGCGAGGCGCGGCCTCGTGCTGCGGTCCGATCTGCTGCGCCCGTGGGCGCGGTGGATCACGCCGGTGGTCGAGCCGCGGCGGTTCGACACGCGCTTCTTCGCTGCCGCGCTGCCGGCCGGGCAGCGCACCAGGGACGTCGGTGGCGAGGCATCGGAGGTCGCCTGGGTCCGGCCGGCCGATGCGCTGGCCGCCAGCCGCCGGGGGGAGATCAGGCTGTTCCCGCCGACGGCGGTGTCGCTGTCGGAACTCGCCGAATGCGGCGACGTGAAGTCCGCGCTGACCGGGCCTCGCCAGGTGGCACCCATCATTCCGGAGGTGCACGAGCGCGAGGGAGCGGTATGGCTCACCGTGCCGGGCCTGACCGAGTACCCGGCCGCGCCGGGCGTCGCGTCGTGACGACGGCGGGGCAGGCCGTGGGCCCGATCGACGGCTCTGGTACCAGCCGGGCGCGGTGCGTGCTGGCGCCCAACCCGAGCATGATGACGCTCGACGGGACCAATACCTGGCTCATCGCCGAGCCTGGGTCGGCGACGGCGATCGTCATCGATCCGGGCCCTGACGACGAGACGCACCTGCAGCGAGTCCGCGCGGCGGCCGCCGATCGCGATCAGCGCGTCGCGGAGATCGTGCTGACCCACCGTCATCTCGACCATTCGGCGGGAGCGCCGAGACTGGCCGAGCTGACCGGCGCACCCGTCCGCGCCGTCGACTCCGAGTACCGGCTCGGCAGCGAGGGCCTGACGGCGGGCGAGGTGCTGACCGTCGGCGGCTGCGACCTGCGCGTGGTAGCCACCCCCGGGCACACCTCGGACTCGGTTTGCCTGTACCTCCCAGCCGACGGCGTGGTGCTCACCGGCGACACTGTCCTCGGCCGCGGAACGGCGGTCATCGCGGACGACGGCAGCCTCAGCGACTATCTCGAGTCGCTGCACCGGCTGCGGCTGCTGGCGGACCGGACCGGTCTGAGCACGCTGCTACCGGGTCATGGGCCGCTGCTCGCTGACCCGGCGGGAGTGCTCGACTTCTACCTCGCCCATCGCGCGGAGCGGCTGGATGAGGTGCGGGCCGCGCTCGCCGCCGGGGACCGGACGCCGGCTGAGATCGTGCCGCGGGTCTATGCGGCCGTGGATCAGGCCCTCTGGCCGTTCGCGGCGTCGTCGGTGCGCGCTCAGCTGCGCTACCTGGCTGATCGCGGTGAGCTGCCACCAGGCGTGACCTGGTGACGGCCAGCGGCGCAGGACGCGGCGCGCTTACCGTGCCCGCTTGCGAAGCCGGTCGATGTCGGTGAGCAACACCGACTTGGCCGCGAGCTGCAGCCAGCCGCGCGCGGCGAAGTCGGCGAGGGCCTTGTTCACCGTTTCCCTGGAGGCTCCGACCAGCTGAGCGAGCTCTTCCTGCGTCAGGTCATGGTTGACCTGCATCCCGGCAGGTGTCGGCACGCCG
>JASHSZ010000439.1 GCA_030040815.1 Streptosporangiaceae bacterium | reverse complement strand
GCTGGACTGTGCGGTCAGCGCGTTCGGGCCGAGCAGGTAGGTGAGCACGGTGAAGCAGACCGATACCGCCATGCGCTCCACGGCGATGGGCAGCCGCCACAGCCGCCGCAGCGCTGCGCACACCCCCCAGAGCACCAGCCCGATACCGATCAGGTGCAGCAGACCGATGGCCGCGATGAGGCCGATCTGGTGGCCGGGAAAGTTCGCCCCGAAGAGTACCAGGACGCCTTGCAGCGTCTCGAGGGCGTTGTGCGGCAGCGTGTCGAACCAGGCCAGCTGGTTGTTGACCGGGTTCAACCGGAAGCCACCGCTGTCCTTGATCAGCTTGATGATCCGGCCGGCGGTGAGGGCGCCTGCCAGCGCCGCCGCAACGAGGCCGAGCTCGAACCACGCCGTCCAGGCCTCGCGGCCCAGCACCGCCAGCCGGCGGTAGCCGCGGAGCACCGCCACGATGATCAGCGGCCCGACCGCTGAGATGAGGATCACCTGGTCGGCAACGAGTGCCCAGGCGATCAGCAGGTACGCAAGCAGCGGCACGAACCACCGCCGGCCCGCTCGATCGAGCACCAGCACCAGCAGCAGCACCGGGACCACGCTGCCGACGTGATCGGGCTCGAGCATCAGCTCGTACACGCTGCCCTGGGGCGGCGCCACCATGATGCCCGCCGCCAGCGCGGCGCGCATCATCCCCTCCGCTCCGCTCGCTCGGCCCTTGGCGACGAAGGCAGCCAGCAGCACCAGCAGCGTGTAGGTCATCGCGGCCGCGATGTGAATGTCGTCCGAATTCAGGCCGTGCACGTACTCGATGACGATGTACTGCGGCAGCTCGGTGGTATAGAACGCCACGTCCGACAGCCACCAGCCGCGCAGCAGGGGGTTCCCGTGCAGCATCGCCCAGGCCCCCAGGGCGACAGACGCGCCGTCCGAATTAGCCGGGACCGTCCGCGACAAGTGCAGATAGCACGTGAACAGCGCCACGGCGGCCAACAGCCAGCCGACCGCCGTCAGCGCGATCCACGCCGGGCGCCGGAGCCGGCGGAGCCAAGGCGCCCGCTCCTCCGCGCGGGCTGGCACGTCGGCCGACCGGCTCGGCCGCAGCGTCACGGGCAGCCGTGACATCAACCGGAACCCCCCACGGTGTTTGCCTCGGGGGGCGACCCCCGGACCCTTACCGGTCAGTAACGAACCGGCTACCGCGCGTGCGGGGCGTTACATACCCGCGATGAGCTTCTCCACCCGCTCATCGACCGCGCGGAACGGGTCCTTGCACAGCACGGTCCGCTGCGCCTGGTCGTTCAGCTTGAGGTGAACCCAGTCGACCGTGAAATCTCGGCGCCGTTCCTGGGCCCGGCGGATGAACTCGCCGCGGAGCCTGGCCCTGGTCGTCTGCGGCGGGATGTTCTTGGCCGCGAAGATGTCCAGGTCGCGGCAGGCCCGCTCGACGGCGCCGCGCTTTTGCAGCAGGTAGTACAGGCCGCGGCCGCGGTGCACGTCGTGATACGCCAGATCCAGCTGGGCGACCCGGGGCGACGCCAGCGGCAAGTCGTGCTTGGCCCGATAGCGCTCGATCAGCTCGAGTTTCGTGACCCAGTCGATCTCGCGGGAGACCAAGCTCAGGTCGCCAGTGTCGACCGCCCGCAGGGTCCGCTCCCATAGCTCGAGCACTCGGCTGGTAACCTCGTCCGCGCCCTTACGGGCGGTGAAGTCCTGCGCCTTGGCCAGGTACTCCATCTGCACGTCGAGCGCGCTGACCTCGCGGCCATTGGCCAGCCGTACCTTGCGCCGACCGGTCATGTCGTGGCTGACGTCCCTGATCGCGCGGATCGGATTCTCCAGCGTCAGGTCGCGCATCACGATGCCGGCCTCGACCATCCGCAGTACCAGGTCCGTGGCTCCGACCTTGAGCAGCATGGTGGTTTCGCTCATGTTCGAGTCGCCCACGATGACGTGCAGCCGCCGGAACCGCTCGGCGTCCGCGTGCGGCTCGTCGCGGGTGTTGATGATGGGCCGGGACCGGGTCGTCGCCGACGACACGCCCTCCCAGATGTGCTCGGCGCGCTGGCTTACGCAGTACACGGCGCCGCGCGGAGTCTGCAGCACCTTGCCGGCACCGCAGATGATCTGCCTGGTGACCAGGAAAGGGATCAGCACGTCGGCAAGCCTGCCGAACTCCCCGTGCCTGCCGACCAGGTAGTTCTCGTGGCACCCGTAGGAGTTGCCGGCCGAGTCGGTGTTGTTCTTGAACAGATAGATGTCGCCGGCGATGCCCTCTTCCCGAAGCCGGGTGTCCGCGTCTACGAGCAGGCCCTCCAGGATCCGCTCGCCGGCCTTGTCGTGGGTGACGAGGTCGATCAGGTTGTCGCACTCCGGCGTGGCGTACTCGGGGTGGCTGCCGACATCCAGGTACAGCCGGGCGCCGTTGCGCAGGAACACATTGCTGGACCGGCCCCACGACACCACCCGGCGGAACAGGTACCTGGCCACCTCATCTGGCGATAGCCGACGCTGACCGCGAAACGTGCAGGTGACGCCGTACTCGTTCTCGAGCCCGAAGATTCGTCTATCCATGGGGGAAACAGTCCATCCGCTACCAGTCCACGGCGATGTATTTGGTCTCGGTGAACTCGAGCAGCCCCTCGTGCGCGCCCTCGCGCCCGAGACCCGACTGCTTGACGCCGCCGAACGGCGCCGCCGGGTCGGACACCACTCCCCGATTGACCCCGATCATGCCCGCTTCGAGCGCCTCCGCAACCCGCAGGCAGCGTCGCAGGTCCGTCGAGTACAGGTAGGACACGAGGCCGTACTCGGTCGCGTTCGCCAGCGCGATGGCGTCCTCCTCCGCAGTGAACCTGACGATCGGTGCGACCGGGCCGAAGATCTCGGCCGCGAGGATTCCCGCGCCGGGTGGCACGGTGTCCAGGACGGTCGGCGCGTAGAAGTAGCCCACTCGGTCCGGCGCGTCCCCGCCGGTGAGCACCGTGGCGCCGTCGCCCGTAGCCGACGCCACCAGGCCCGCCACCTTGTCCCGGGTGTCGGCGTTAACCAGTGGCCCGAGGTCCACGCCGTCCTCCAGGCCTGGCCCGACCCGCAGCGCCGCCAGTCGTGCGGTGAGCTTGGCGGCGAACTCGTCCGCGACTCGCTCGTGGACGTAGAACCGGTTCGCGGCGGTGCACGCCTCACCGCCGTTGCGCATCTTGGCGAGGAAAGCACCCTCGACCGCGGCATCCACGTCGGCGTCCTCGAAGACTAGGAACGGCGCGTTGCCTCCGAGTTCCATCGAGCAGTTCGTGACGTAATCCGCGGCCTGCTTGAGCAGCACCCGGCCGACCTCCGTGGATCCGGTGAAGGACAGCTTGCGTACCCGCGGATCGGCGAGCACGGCCTCGGTCAGCGGGCCGGGCTTGGTCGTCGGCAGCACGTTGACGACTCCGTCAGGAAGCCCGGCCTCGGTGAGCACGTCCGCCACCGCTAGCGCGGTTAGCGGGGTCTCCTTGGCGGGCTTGAGCAGGACTGTGCACCCGGCCGCCAGTGCCGGGCCGATCTTGCGGGTAGCCATCGCCGCCGGGAAGTTCCAGGGGGTGATCAGGTAGCTGACGCCGACCGGCTGCCTGATGGTCATGATGCGGTTCGCCCCGGACGGCGCGATCGACAGCGAACCGTCGATCCGCACGGCCTCCTCGGCATACCAGCGGAAGAACTCGGCCGCGTAGGCGATCTCGCCCCGCGCATCCCGCAGCGCCTTCCCGTTCTCCAGCACCATCAGCCGGGCCAGTGGCTCGCTGCGCTGCATCATGAGCTCAAACGCCCGGCGCAGGCACTCTCCCCGCTCCCTCGGCGGCCGGGCTGCCCACCGGGGCAGCGCCTCGGCGGCGGCCCGGACGGCGTCCAGGCCGTCCTCAGGGCTGGCGGAGGCAACTTCGGTGACCGCATCCTCTGTGGCCGGGTTGACCACGGGCATGGTCCCGGCCCGGCCACGCGACCACCCGCCGCCGATGAGCAGCCCGGTGGGCGCGTCGATGCCGGTGATCGTCGCCAGGTCCGATGTCACTGTGTCCTCCTGGGAACCCTCTGTGTCGAGGCTACCCAACGCCCGTAACCCAGTCACGAGGCGCACACCGGGAGTTTCCGGTCAGCTGGTGTCGTTCGGGCTGTCGGTACCCGCCGGGCCTGCCTGGTCAGGGCTAGCAGCGTCTGACCCGGCTCCGTCGACGGTCGGCGCCGCTGGAGCGCCGCTCCTGGCCTCGGCCAGCAGGGTCTCCAGCCGGGCGCCGGTGATGCGACGGAACGCTCGATACCCCCGGTCTCGCTCGAGCAGGGCAACCTCAAGCTCCGTGCTGGTGAGCGGCTCGGCGGCGCCGTCGCCCTGGCTGGCGAGCGACACGATCGCCAGCCGCATTGCCGCAGTAAGCGACAAGGAGGCGGAGTATCCGTCTTTGATTACCGCCGCGACCCGGTCGGCCTGCCCCCCCACGACGACGAAGTCGTGCTCGTCGGCGACCGAGCCTTCGAACGTAATCCGGTAAATCTCGTCGTCCGCGGTCGTCTTGCCGACCTCGGCCACCACGATCTCGACCTCGTAGGGCTTCGGACTGTCGGTGAACAGCGACCCGAGCAGCTGCCCGTACCAGTCCGCCAGGCCGCGGGCCGTGACGTCGCGCCGGTCGTACTGGAACCCGATGGCGTCCGCATACCGCAGTCCTGCCTTGCGCAGCGTCTCGAACTCGTTGTAGCGGCCGACCGCGGCGAACGCGATCCGGTCGTACAGCTCGCTGAACTTCCGCAGCGCCCTGGACGGATTGGGGGCGACAAAGAGGATGCCGGCCTCGCAGCTAAGGACGACGCCGCTCCGAATCTGGCTGATCCGCCGGCGGGCGTAGTCCGCCTTGTCCTTCATCACCTGCTCAGGTGACACATAACCGAACGGCATCGACACCGCGGGCGCTTCCTTACTCGAGAGGGATCATGGCGGTGACAAAATAATCAGGAGCCCGATCGCAGCGGAGCGGCCGGACCGTCAGGCCGCTGCATCCGCTCGGTTACCACCACGTCGGCGTACCGGCCTGCCTCCGCCTCCGTCAGCCGCTGGTAGCCATCCTCGGTCACGGTCGCGACGACCGGGTAGATGTGCCGCGACATGTCGGGGCCGCCCGTCGCCGAGTCGTCGTCGGCGGCGTCGTACAGCGCCTGCATGAGCACCAGCACGACATCCTCAACGCTCATGCCGTCCCGGTACAGCTTCTTGAGCGAGCCGCGGGCGAACACTGAGCCGGAGCCGATGGTCGCGAATGGCCGCTCCTCGTACTTGCCACCGGTCACGTCGAAGCTGAAGATGCGACCCGACCGAGTCTCCTCGTCGTAGCCGGCCAGCAGGGGCACCGCGACGAGGCCCTGCATGGCCCCGCCAAGATTGGCCCTGACGAAGCCCGCCAGCCGGTTCGCCTTGCCCTCTAGCGACAGCGACCGGCCTTCGAGCTTTTCGTAGTGCTCGAGTTCCACGGCGAACAGCCGCACCATGTCCACGCCCAGGCCCGCGA
>JASHSZ010000438.1 GCA_030040815.1 Streptosporangiaceae bacterium | reverse complement strand
CGGCGCGTATCCCCGCACCGGACCCCGCGCTGCGGTGCCGCCCGGCGGGCCGTACCCGTGGCTGGACTGCGCACCGCGGCCAGGATCACCCAGACCGTCGGCGGCGGGGCGGCGGCGCGGATCTGAGTCGGTCTCGGCGCGGGTGTAGTCGGGTGTGAAAACCGCGCGGCTGGCGGAGTGCCGGCCGCCGCCCGGAGCGCTGCCCGTGGGCGCCTCGCGCCGCCCGCGGCCTCCGCCCGCGCCCTGGTCCCGGTCACGGTCGCCGGACGAGGTTGGCTGCCCGGCAGAGTAGGCTGCACGCGGTACCCGGCCGTGTCGCCGGGACGTCCGCTCGCCCGCGCTGTCGTCGGCCGGCTCTCGCATGCGGTTGAGCGTATCGTCCCGCCGCGGCTAGCTAGGCTGTGTCGACCTTTTCGGGCTGGTCAACGGCCGCGTCCGGGTGGTCGGCAGCTGCCTCGCTTTGACCAGCCCAGGGCAGGGCCGGTATCCTCGATGGGCGTCCATGCGTACTGGCATGTCCGCTGCCTGACCTGCTGGGCAGGTGAGCTGCGACCGGTACCTGCGGATTCTCGCGCCAAGGCAGGATATGTCCCCAGCGCGGGCGGGATTTCGACTCACACGCGAAGGCTTATGACTGTGCGCACATTCAGCCCTAAGGCCGCTGACATCCAGCGCCAATGGCACGTTATCGACGCATCGGACGTCGTTCTCGGCCGGCTGGCCAGCCAGGCTGCGGTGCTGCTGCGCGGCAAGCACAAGCCAGTCTTCGCGCCGCACGTCGACACCGGCGACTTCGTGGTGATCGTCAACGCTGCCAAGGTGGCGCTCACCGGCAACAAGCTGCGCGACAAGATGGCCTACCGGCACTCGGGCTACCCAGGTGGCCTGCGCTCGATGTCGTATGCGGAACTGATGGCCAGGAGCCCGGAACGGGCCGTGGAGAAGGCTGTCAGGGGCATGCTGCCGAAGAACACCCTGGGCAGGCAGATGCTGCGCAAGCTCAAGGTGTATGCGGGCCCTGACCACCCGCACGAGGCGCAGCGGCCGGTGCCCTTCGAGATCAACCAGGTCAGTCAGCAACCAGGCGCCAGCTGACGCGTCTGATACAGAGCAGGCACATCTTCAAGCGGGAAGTACGAGGAAGACAACGTGGCCGAGTCCACTGAGACGCTGGAAACCGGACCGGAGGCCGACGCCTCCGAGGAGCAGTTGTCGGAATACACCACATCGACCGGCGACAGCCCCGGGCCCAAGGCATCCGTGCGCAAGCCGGTCGTGACCGGCACCGCGCTGGGCACCGGCCGTCGCAAGGAGGCCATCGCCCGGGTTCGGATCCAGCCGGGCAGCGGCAAGTGGAAGATCAACGACCGGTCCCTCGAGGTGTACTTCCCGAACAAGGTGCACCAGCAGCTCATCAGCGAGCCGCTTGTGGCGCTCGGCGCCGAGGACCAGTTTGACGTCGTGGCCCGGATAGCAGGCGGTGGGGTTACCGGCCAGGCAGGTGCGCTGCGCCTGGGCATCGCCAGGGCGCTCACCCTCGTGGATCCGGACAGTCGGCCGACGCTGAAGCGGGCCGGCTTCCTGACCCGCGACGCGCGTGTCACCGAGCGGAAGAAGGCCGGACTGAAGAAGGCGCGCAAGGCGCCGCAGTACTCCAAGCGCTAGTCGCGCGGCCGGTACGGCGCGAGGATAGTGTCGAGTATGGGCCAGCTTTTCGGCACCGACGGCATTCGGGGCATTGCCGGGCGTGAGCTGACTGCCGGGCTGGCCATGGACGTAGCCGCCGCGGCCGCTGGTGTCCTCGCGAACACGGGCACAGGGCCGGGCGAGGCTGCCTGCAGGGGCGGGCGACCGCCGGGACAGCGCGCCGTTGCGGTGGTTGGCCGCGATCCGCGAGTCTCCGGCGAGTTCCTGGAAGCGGCCGTGGTGGCCGGCCTCGCCGCGAGCGGAGTTGATGTAGTGCGGCTCGGCGTCATGCCGACTCCGGCTGTCGCCCACCTGACCGCGGCGCTGGGGGCACAGTTTGGCGTCGTGCTGTCCGCGAGCCACAATCCGGCCCCGGACAACGGAATCAAGTTTTTCGCCAGCGGCGGGCTGAAACTGCCGGACGCCGTCGAGGACGCCATCGAGGCCAGCCTCGCGGACCGCGCCACCGCCAACGGGAGCTCCGGGCCGGTCACCCTGCCGGCGGACGGCTTCGGCCGGGTCACCGACGCGGCCGACCTAGGCGAGCGGTACATCGCGCACTTGCTCGGCACGCTGCGCGACGGGCGCGGAGCGTCGGCACTGCCGCTCGCCGGGCTGCGTGTCGTGGTGGACTGCGCGAACGGCGCCGCCGCCCGGTTCGCCCCGGACATGCTGCGCCGGGCCGGGGCCGACGTCATCGCGATCGGCGTCGACCCGGACGGACTGAACATCAACGCGGGCGTCGGGTCGACGAGTATCGAGGCGCTGTCAGCGGCGGTGGTCGAGACCGGCGCGGATGCGGGCATCGCGCACGACGGCGACGCCGACCGCTGCCTCGCCGTGGATGCGGCCGGCCGGCTGGTCGACGGCGATCAGATTCTCGCCGTACTCGCCATAGCCCTGAAGGCCCGGCAACGGCTGGTCGGCAACACTGTGGTAGCCACCGTCATGTGCAACCTGGGCTTCCGGCACGCCATGCGCGACGCCGGGATCGGCGTCGTCGAGACCCCAGTCGGTGACCGGTACCTGATCGCGGCGATGCTGGACGGCAAGTACGTTCTGGGCGGTGAGCAGTCCGGTCACATCATCATGCGCGACTACGCGACGACGGGCGACGGCCTGCTCACGGGCCTGCATCTGCTCGCCGAGACAGCGCGCCAGGGCCGGCCGCTGGCCGAGGTGGTGAGCGTCATGACGCGCTACCCGCAGGTTCTCATCAGCGTGCGGGACGTCGACAAGGGACGGGTCGCAGCGTCGGCGCGGCTCGCCGAGGAGGTTGCCACGGCCGAGGCGGAGCTGGGCGAATCCGGCCGCGTGCTGGTCCGGCCGAGCGGTACCGAGCCGGCCGTCCGCGTGATGGTCGAGGCCGCTCATGCCACGCAGGCCGAGCGGCTGGCCGGTCGGCTGGCGGACGCCATCAGGTCTGTCGGCTAACCCCTGCGCGGCTGCCTTAGCGGGTACGACTCAGAGCACCCGGCCGTCTGCCGGATCTCCGGGCGCCGCGCCAGACCGGACGTGGCAGTCTTGATCGCGTGATCCTCGGCATCGGCGTGGACGTGGCCGATATCCGCCGGCTGGAGGCAGCGCTGTCCCGGACACCCCAGCTGGCCACCCGGCTGTTCACTGAGAGCGAACGGAAGCTGCCGATCCGGTCCCTCGCAGGCTGCTTCGCGGCCAAGGAGGCAGTGGCGAAGGCGCTCGGTGCGCCGCCGGGGCTGAGCTGGACAGACGCTATAGTGCGCCGGGACGCCCGCGGCCAGCCCCTGCTGGAGACTCGGGGCACGGTGGCGGCGGCGGCGGCGAGCCTCGGCGTGACCGGGTGGCACGTGTCGATCAGCCACGATGCGGGCATCTGCGTCGCCATGGTGGTGGCCGAAGGCTGCGCTCCGGATCAGACCGAGGCGGAGGGGGCGAGCAGGCCATGAGAGCTGCCCACACGGTCGACGTCGTCCGCACAGCCGAGCGCGCGCTCATGGCCACGGTGCCCGATGGGACGCTGATGCAGCGGGCCGCGGCCGGTCTCGCGGCGACCTGCGCGCAGCTGCTAGGGCGCTGCTACGGAGC
>JASHSZ010000437.1 GCA_030040815.1 Streptosporangiaceae bacterium | reverse complement strand
CGTCCTCGACGAAGACGTGCTCACGATCGGCTTCGCCCGCCGGGTGCCGTCCTACAAACGGCTCACCATGATGCTGCACGACCCGGCCCGGCTGACGGCGCTGCTCCTTGATCCGGACCGGCCCGTCCAGATCGTCGTGGCCGGTAAGGCGCACCCCGCCGATGACGGCGGCAAGCATCTGATCCAGCAGCTTGTCCGCTTCGCCGACCAGGCCGAGGTGCGGCACCGCATCGTGTTCCTGCCCGACTACGACATGGCCCTGGCCCGCACGCTGGTGCAAGGCTGTGACGTCTGGCTGAACAATCCGCTCCGGCCGCTCGAGGCCTGCGGGACTTCCGGCATGAAGGCGGCGCTGAACGGCGCCCTCAACCTGTCCATCCTCGACGGCTGGTGGGACGAGTGGTTCGACGGCCGGAACGGCTGGGCTATCCCGTCGGCGGACAGCGTGACAGATCCGGCGCGGCGGGACGAGCTGGAGGCTGCCGCGCTGTACGACCTCATCGGGAAGTCGGTGGCGCCGCTGTTCTACGACACCAGCGGACCGGGCGGGCTGCCGGTCCGGTGGCTCGACATGGTGTCGAATGCACTGCGCGGGCTTGGCCCACGCGCCCTCGCGACGCGGATGGTCCGGGAGTACGTGACCGAGCTGTACGCGCCCGCGGCGCGCGCGTCCAGGGGGCTCGTCACGGCCACGGCGGCTGTCGGGTCCGCAGCAGCCGCGGCGTTCGGCGCGGCCAGAGAGCTGGCCGCGTGGAAGCAACGTGTCAGCGCCGCGTGGCCGGGCGTCCGGGTCGAACTAGTGGAGGCGGCGGACGACGGCGAGCTGATCCCAGGCGGTCAGCTGGCCGTCGTGGCCAGCGTGGCGCTCGGTGAGCTCAGTCCGGATGACGTGCGCGTTGAGGTCGTGTACGGCCGGGCGGGCGAGGCCGACGAGATCATCGACCCGGCCGCATCGCCGCTGCGCCTCGACGGCGCGCCGACCACGGATGGCGTCGCGAGGTACGTCGGCTCGGCCCGGCTCGGCCAGCCTGGCCCGTTCGGCTATACCGTCCGGGTGCTGCCAGCTCACCGGCTGCTGTCCGGGTCGGCCGAGCTCGGGCTGGTCACCCTCCCCGGCCCGCCCGCGGGGATGGTCAACGGCGACCTGCGCTGACGGCGCCGCCGCGGTGGCAATCTGGGGCCTGCGGTAGCGGCATTCCGGTGCGCAATCCGGTCGCCGTTTCCCGGGTATAACGCGGCTGGCCTGGACTTGGCCAGCGACCGTTCGCTCGGCCGCGCGCGGACATGAGCGTCACTCGCGGGAATTCCGCGCGGGGCAGCAGGAACGCCAGCAAACTCAGAGTCAATGTGACATCCTGTGATAGGGAGTTGTCGGTCTGTGACGGTCACAGATCGTCACGTTCTGATAACGGTCAATCACTATCGAGTGCGAGAGGACCTGTTCGTGAGAACTCAGATCAAGCCGGACAATCGCCTGCTCACTCCTGCCGAGGTTGCCGCCATGCTGCGGGTCGACCCGAAGACTGTCACCCGCTGGGCGCGCGGCGGGAAGCTGTCGTCGATCCGCACCCCCGGCGGTCACCGCCGCTACAGCGAGCGCGAGGTGCGCGGCTTCCTCAACGGCTGGCAGGGGGTTTCGGCGCCGCGCTCGTCCGAGGAGTGACCCGGCCGGGACCTGCCCCAGTCGGGGCTCTGGGGCAGGTGCTCTCGGCTCGGCCATCCGCCCGCACCGAATGCGGCAGCAGCGCCGGTCAGCCCGCCAGTCCGATCCAGGACCAGGCGGGCTGACTGCATCTTGGCCGCCTGCGCCCGTTCCCGCCGCCATCTGGCGGCCATTCCGCTTCGCTCGCCATTCCGGCTGCCCGCCGGCGCACCTTGCGTAGGATCGGCCTGCGGGGCTTGGGACCGCCCTGGAGATCGAGCGCCTCGGCTTCGCCGGCTTGTTCGCGACCGAGGACGCGCGTACCGGGATGCGCAGCTTCCTGGAGAATGGTCCGGGGAAGGCCACCTTCAGCGGGCGATGACCCGCTGTGGGTGAGCTGACGCCAGGCAGATCAATCAGCGGTCAGGCCCGGTGCCGGGCGGCCAGATAGGGATGACGCAGGGATGATGGAGCAACCCGGCAATCCGTCGCTGGACATGGTGACGGCGGCACTGCGCGCGGACAGCAGTGACATCGCCATCTACGCCAAGGTGCTGACCGAGTCGCTCGGCGACTCGCTGCCGCCCGACAACATCCAGGTGGAGCGGGCACAGTCCATGTCCGACCGGCTGAAGGGCCGGCCCGGCCGGTTGACGAAGATCACGATTCGGCTTGGCGACCAGGTGCTCACGTTGCGGCTGACCAGCGGGGCCCCGGTCGCCGAGGTCTGCCGCGAGGTGCGGGGCGTCGTGCTATCGCGGCAGCCCGTCTCCGTCGGCCAGTGGGCCGCCGAGCTGGCTAAGGCGCTGGTCAGCCACGCCGAGCAGAACGCGGCAACCGCAGATGCGTTGCGGCGCCTGGTCGCCGGCGGGTAGCCGCCGCTGACTTGCCAGCGCCGACCGCCCAATCCGGCCTTAGGCTGTCTTGTTATGAGTGCCCGCTCGGGGGAGCTCCTCGGCCCCTACCGGCTGCGCGAGCTGGTAGGTCAGGGCGGCATGGGCAGTGTCTTCCTCGCGGACGCGCCCGATGGCCGTCCAGTCGCCGTCAAGGTCCTCCGCCAGGGCGCGCCGGGCGAGGAGAACGCGCGGTTGCGGCTCGCGCGCGAGGTGGACACGATGCGCCGGGTCCACAGCCCGTTCGTCGCCGAGGTGCTGGACGCCGACGTCGCGGGGGATCCGCCGTACATCGTGACGCAGTACGCGGCGGGCCGGACCCTCGAGGACGTCGTGGCGATAGACGGGCCGCTGTCGGGTCAGCCGCTGGCTGCGCTCGCGAGCGGCCTCGCCGCTGCGCTCGTGGCGATCCACTCCGCCGGAGTAGTCCACCGCGACGTCAAGCCCGCCAACGTGATGCTGGTGGACGGCCAGCCCGTGCTGATCGACTTCGGGATCGCGCAGGCGCCAGACTCTACCCGGCTCACCATGACCGGCATGTTCATGGGCACTCCCGGCTATCTGGCGCCCGAGGTCATCGAGGGCGGCGACAGCAGTCCCGCTGCCGACGTCCACTCGTGGGCGGCCACCCTCAGCTACGCGGCGACCGGGCGGCCGCCGTTCGGCACCGGGCAGTTCCAGGCGATCTTCTACCGGATTGTGCACGGCCAGCCTGACCTGGACGCCCTGCCGGGGCCGCTGCGGCCGATAGTGCTCGCCGCGCTGGCCAAGGACCCGGCGAGGCGGCCGTCCGCAGCGCAGCTTGCCGAGTTCGTGGCTGGGCTCGGGCCGGAGTCCCTCGTGGCGGCCCCGGCAGGAGCGCCGCTGGCCGCGGCGTCCGCGGCCCCTGTGGCCTACCAGCCACCGTGGCAGCTGGCCGGTACCGCCGTGGACTTCCCGCCTGTCGTCGGCCACGGCGGCATCGCTGCGTCGGCGGCAGCGCCAGCCGGTTCGCGGCCGTGGCCCGGAACCGTGCCGATGGCAGTGCCAGCCCGAGATGACTTCGCCGATCTGCTGCCGCCGGTGCGAAGCCCTCAGCCGGCCGTGCCAGCTGGCGGCGGCCCTGCCCGGCCGCCGTCGGCCACCCAGGCCCGGCCACGCTCAGGACCGGCTGGCCAGCGCGCTGCCCAGGCACTGCCGGGTCCGGCCAGGTCCCTCCAGGTCCTGGCGACGATGCTGGCCCTCATCGGGCTCAGCGTGCTGCTTCCGCTGGCTGGTGCCGCGGCGGCACTCGGCGGGCTAGTGCTGCTGCGCGCCGCTGACCTTACCGGGAAGCGGCTGGTCAGGCGCCGGGCGAGCCAGGGGGCCCGGCCGGCCGACGCGGTCACGGCGGCGGTCTTCTATCCGTGGGCGATGGTCCGCGCAGTGCTGCGATTCGTCCTGCTCGCGCCGCTGGCCCTGCTGTTCGCCGCGGCGGCAGCGGTACTCGCGGTGCTGGCGACAGGGCCGGCCGACCTGCCGAGGGCAGTGAGCTACGCCGCGGGCGCGCTCGTGGCCTGCTACTGCCTCGGGCCAGGCTCGGCCGGCTGCCGTCGTCCGCTCGACCGGTTCTATGGCCGGGTCATCCGGTCCGCCCCCGCCGCTGTGCTGGGCTTTGTCGGGCTGGCGGCCATCGCCATCGCGGTCGTAGCCGCCGCGGTGACGCTGGCTCCCGGCTACTGGCCAGTGGTGCATCTGGGCAGCCAGCTCCAGGTCGCGGGCACCACCAGCCACCCGGCGCTCTCGAACGTGGCGGGCGTAGGACGACAGCTCGTGGACTGGCTCAAGCGCATCTAACGCCCGCGCTCCCTCAGCCCGCGAGCGGCACCACTGCGGTCGCCTGATCGGTCGGCCCGCTCCCGGCTAGCCCCCCGCCGTCGCGGGAATCGGGCAGCGTCGGCACGGCAGCATGGCGGCGGTCGAGCGCAGCTGCGGGCAGCGGACGTACCAGGCCCCGGGCTACCACCTCGTTGGCCAGCCGCACCCGGCGGTTCGGGCCCGCCGGGATGCGGAGCTTCTGATACAGCCGCAGCAGGTGCTGCTTCACCGCCGCCTCGGTCACCACGAGATCGGCGGCGATGTCGCGGGCCGTCGCCGGCGCCACGAAAGCCTCCTCGCTCAGCGCGGCCTTGCACAGCGCGGCCACGACGTCCAGTTCGCGCCGGGTCAACTCGGGCGTGGCTGCCCGACGCAGCTCGGACTCTGGCAGCTGCTCAGCGGCCAGGCCGCCGACCCGGCAGCGCTGCGAGCCGAAGGAGAGCACATCGCTGTTCTCCAGCAGCCGCTGGGCGACCACCCTGCCGTTGACCCTGGTGCCGTAGCGAGATAATCCGAGGTCGCTGACGTAGGCATAGGGCCCGCGCCGGACGATCTCGGCGTGCAGCTTGGAAACGCTCGGGTGGTCAAGCCGGACGTCCACCGACTGGCCGCGCCCGATCGTAGTGACGTCCGGGCGCAGCCGAACGACGGCGCCGGTGCTCTCGATCCTCAGATGGGGGATGTCGCGGGGGGTTCCGGGGGGTCTCCCATCCGCAGCTGACTCTGCCATGACGCTCCTGATGTGACCGGTTAGCTAGTCCGGTGTCACCTTCGGGTTACCCAGCCGGGCTGCGTCATAACCGGCTTGCAGCGCCAGTACACTGCCCACCGTGGTTGCCCCAAGCCTCGTGGTGCTGACTTGCCGGTGAAACACACCGCTGGAGGAGATGGCAGACGCGCCCGGAGTCGGCTGACGGCGAACCTGCCGTACTGGATAGTGCTCGCCGGGGTCGCGGCCGGGCTGATCACGATCCGCGGCGGTAACCAGGCGGTCAGGGGCGGTACGTTGGTAGTAGCCGGAGCGCTGCTCGCTGGAGCACTGGCGAGGCTCGTGCTGCCCGACAGAAGGGTCGGGATGCTCGCATCGCGGCGGCGCCTGCTCGACGTCGCAGCGCTGGCTCTTCTCGGCATAGGGCTGCTCGTTGCTGGGCTGATCGCTAAGGTGCCCGGCGCCTGAGCCGCCATACCTGCCGAGACGCCGGCTGACTGGCGTGATGAAGGGAATCGCGAGCCGCATGTCGAAGATCAAGGTAGTGAACCCCGTCGTCGAACTCGATGGTGACGAGATGACGCGGATCATCTGGCAGTTCATCAAGGATCAGCTGATCCTGCCGTACCTCGATATCGAACTCGAGTACTACGACCTGTCGATACAGCACCGCGACGCGACCGATGACCAGGTCACGATCGACGCCGCCGAGGCGATCAAGCGGCACGGGGTCGGTGTGAAGTGCGCCACGATCACCCCGGACGAAGACAGGGTTACCGAGTTCGGCTTGAAGAAGATGTGGAAGTCGCCGAACGGCACCATCCGCAACATCCTTGGTGGCGTCATCTTCCGCGAGCCGATCGTGATCTCCAGCATCCCGCGGTTCGTGCCCGGCTGGACCCAGCCGATCGTCATAGGCAGACACGCGCACGGCGACCAGTACCGGGCGACCGATTTCGTGGTGCCCGAGCCGGGCACGGTGCACATCACGTTCACCCCGGATCAGGGCGGGCGCAGGGACTATGAGGTGGCCACGTTCGCTGGCAGCGGCGTTGCGATGGCCATGTACAACTTCGACGACTCGATCCG
>JASHSZ010000436.1 GCA_030040815.1 Streptosporangiaceae bacterium | reverse complement strand
CCTGGATCGGCCAGGCCTAGCCGGATGGGCCAGGTCGGTGACGTCGCGCTGTCGTCGGTCAGTGGCGGAAGCGCGTGCCGCAGCGCGTTCGTCAGCAGCTCGGTTACCACCGCGGCGGCGTCTGCGCCGAGGGCCACCACGCCCCATTTCTCGAAGGTTCGCAGCGTGAAAGCACGGGCCGCGGCGACGGACCGGGTGGCTGGCGCCGGCGTGCGCGTCGCCACCCGCGGCGCGGTCGCCCACCCGCCGGCCCGGTCTTCCAGCGCGGACCGAACCGGCGGCAGGCAGCCGCAGGACCGCCACGCCATCTGGACCGCCGCCTCCAGCCATGGCCAGTCGGTACCGCCAGCACGCGCCACCGCCAGGGACCAGGCCCGAGATTCGGTGCCAGCCAGGGGATCCCCGGAAGCCCACCACGCGGTCCTGGCGGCTGTGTGCGGGTGACTGGCCATCACGTCAGGTCGGATCCCGTTGAGTCGGCGTCGACTAGCTGGGCGAGCATGTGTGCCCTCAGCCGGTGCCGGGCAGCACGTCGGCCAGCTGAGCGCACAATCACCCAATACTAATGGTCATATCCTGCCGCATGCACATGACATTCGCAAGAGTCACCTGCACGTGCATTTGCGTTGTTACTCTGCCCATTGCGGGCTAAGCTACAACCGTTCTGTGCAGCTGCACGTGCATTTGCACACGGCCAATCTATCTTCTCGAATGAGGAGGAAAGATGCAGATCACCAATGGTGCCGCCGCCACCGAGCTCGGCCCCGTGGCCTGGCGCAAGAGCCGCGCGAGCAACCCCAGCGGCAACTGCGTAGAGGTCGCCGAGCTGCCGGACGGCCAGATCGCTGTGCGCAACTCCCGGTACCCTGACGGGCCTGCGCTCGTCTACACCCAGGCAGAGATCGCCGCGTTCCTGGCCGGCGTACGGAATGGCGAGTTCGACGACCTGGCCTGATGGTCCACATGTGAAAAAAGTGACAGTGCGGTCACAACGCGCACGATAATCCTTCCGTCTGGTGGTAACGTTCTCTGAGCGCGCAGTCCAATGGTCGGCGTGTGCTTCGGCTCGGTGCTCGACCATTGGCTGTGCGGTCAGAGCATGGCAGGGGTGACGGGCACGGCGGGGAGGCATGCCCTGTCCGCCGCATGGGAGTGGCAGTGAGCGTGGTCCACCAGCCTGGTGATGACTCGCAGGATGAGCCCGGCTCGGTCGAGGCTTTTAGCGGTCCGACGGTCTTGCGCATGTTGCTGGGTAACCAGCTGCACCGGCTCCGCGAGGCTGCGGGGATAACCCCCGACCGGGCCGGATACGAGATCCGGGCATCTCGCTCCAAGATCAGCCGGATGGAGCACGGCCGCGTCGGGTTCAAGGAGCGGGACGTCGCCGATCTGCTCACGCTCTACGGCGTGACCGACGAGGTGACCCGCGGCCAGATGCTCGTGCTGGCCGAGCATGCTAACTCGCAGGGCTGGTGGGCGCGGTATGACGACGTGCTGCCGGACTGGTTCGAGACGTACATCGGCCTCGAGCAGGCAACGTCGCTGATCCGCACGTATGAGCTGCAGTTCGTGCCTGGGCTGTTCCAGACCGAGGAATACGCTCGCGCGGTGACGCTGCTTGGCCACCGGTCCGCGCCGCCGGACGAGATCGAGCGGCGGGTCAGCCTGCGGGTCAGGCGCCAGGAGATTCTGAGCAGCAAGGGCACGGGTCCCAGGGTGTGGGCCGTCATCGACGAGTCGGCGCTTCGCCGGCCGCTGGGCGGCCTGGGCGTCATGCGGGCCCAGCTGCAGCATCTGATCGAGATGGCCGAGCTTCCGCAGGTAACGCTGCAGGTCATGCCGTTTGACCGCGGAGGTCACTCGGCCGCAGGCGGCTCCTTCTCGATCCTCAGGTTCGCCGAGACCGACCTGCCGGACGTGGTCTACATCGAGCAGCTCACTGGCGCGCTGTATCTTGACAGGCCGGTTGAGGTCGACCACTACCGCGAGGTCATGAACAGCCTCAGCGCCGAGGCGCAGACGCCAGGCGACAGCGATCGGCATCTTAAGAAGCTGCTGCAGACCATGTAGAGGCGTCGGCCACCGGTCGACTCGCATTGTGGGTGTTCCGATGGCACCACGGCGTGTAGCGGCTGCCACTACTGCGCCCTTACCGCAGCAGCGTGAAGTCATCCGGATCGCGCCGCGGCCGGTCGGGGGCGGGCTCTGCCGCGTGCCCAACGCCGACGGCACCCATCGGCTCCCAGCCGGCCGGCAGCCCGAGTGCCTGCCTGGTCACTTCCGGGCAGAACAGCGTGCTGGACACCCAGCACGAGCCGAGGCCCTCGGTCGCCAGCGCTACGAGCAGGTTCTGTACGGCCGCGCCCAGGGCAACCACGAACATCGTTCGTTCGGCCGCGGCCCGGCGCGCGTCCGGGTAGGCGTGGGCGGCATCGGCGACCAGGCACGGCACGATGATCAGCGGCGCCCTTCGCAGCGGTGCACCGCGAGCGACCCGCCGGGCGATCTGCTCGGGCGTGCAGCCGTCGGCGGCCAGATCGGACGTCCAGGCAGCCAGCATGTCGTCCAGCAGCCGGGTACGGGCCGCCGCCGACTCCAGCACAGCGAACCGCCACGGCTGGCTGTGATGCGGTGCCGGCGCGGTGATCGCCGCGGCAATGGCCCGGCTGACGGCCGCTGGTGACACGGGTGCGGCGGTGAAGTCGCGCACCGTCCGCCGTGCGGTCAGCACGTCGGCCGTGCCGAGCCGGAACATGTCGTCCTCCGCGGGCCGGATCAGTGCGGCCGCCCCTGGCCCTGCTGCGTCGGTCACCAGCCCGGAAAGGCCCCTGACGATCGCGACCGGGACGCCGGTCGTCTTCTGTTTCACCAGGTCAGCGGCCGCGGCAAGCTCGTCGGCGACCGCCGCCATGGTCACCTCGAGCACGTTGCCGAAGGTGTCGGGCTGGCCGCGGTGGTCGCGCAGCGGCGTGATCCCGGCCGCCCCGATCGCCGCGTCGGTCTGGCCCGCGCGCCACGGCCTGCCCATGGTGTCGGTGATGATCACCCCGAGGCGCGCGCCGGCCCGCGCCCCGATCGCCTTGCGCAGCGCTTCAGCCGAGCGGTCCGGATCGAGCGGCAGCAGCACCACCGTGCCCGGCCTGGTGTTGGACGCGTCCACGCCAGCCGCCGCCAGCACCAGGCCGTGCCTGGTCTGGCTGATGGTCGTCGGGCCGCGCCTCGCCACCACCCGGACCGTCTCCGTCCTGATAGCCGACTCGCGATCGGCGGCGACGACACGGTCCTCGGCCTTGCTGACGATCTTGGAGGTGATCACGAGGATGTCGCCGTCGGTCAGGCCAGGGCCGGCCAGCGCCGCGTCGGCGATGAGGCCGGCGAGGTCGGCGCCTGCCGTGATCTCGGGGATTCCCGGTACCGGCAGGACGGTCACGGCAGGGGGGAACGGAGTAGCGAGGGGTGGCTCGCGCGTGCCGCCGGTCGCGGCCGGGTCGCTCGCGCCCGGCGTGCTCACCGCCGCACCTCGAGTGCGAGCTCCACGGCGGCCCTGGCTATCTCGGCCGCGGCGGCAACGCTCGACATGTACAGCGGGCGGCTCCGCACTGCGATGCCCGCCAGCTCGGGCGCATCGACCGCGTCCTTGTCCTGGTCGTCCACCAGCCAGCCGGCCAGCAGTCCGGGGCCGTAGTGGGCGGCGACCGCGGTAGCCGATGTCTCCACCCCGATCGCGGTCAGGCACGCGTCGGCCATGCCGTGCACCGGCGCACCGCCGATGATCGGCGAGACGCCGACCACCGTCTGGCTGCGCAGCGCGTCGGCGATGCCGGGGACGGCGAGAATCACGCCGATGCTGACCACCGGGTTTGACGGCGGGAACAGCACAAAGTCGGCAGCGGAGATCGCCGCGAGCACGCCGGGCGCGGGGCGGGCCTGCGCCGCGCCGACGGCCTCGATCCGGCTGGCCGGCACCGCCGCGTGCAGCCTGACCCACCACTCCTGGAAGTGCAGTGTCTGCTCCCGGCCGTCTAGTTTCACCGTCACGTGCGTGCCAACCGGGTCGTCCGACATCGGCAGCAGCGTCACTCCCGGCCGCCAGCGCTCGCACAGCCGTCGCGTCACCGCAGACAGCGGCTGCCCGGCCGCCAGCAGCTGGGTGCGGAGGATGTGGGTGGCGATGTCCTTGTCGCCGAGGCCGAACCAGCCGGGTCCGGCGGCGTACGCGGCGAGCTCGGCGAGCACCGCGTGGCTCTCGCCCGCGCGGCCCCAGCCTTGCTCCTCGCTGATGCCGCCGCCGAGCGTGTACATCACCGTGTCCAGGTCCGGGCTGACGTGCAGGCCGAACGGAGCGAAGTCGTCGCCGGTGTTGCCGATCACGGTGACGTCCGCAGCCGGCTCGGCCGCGCGCAGGCCGCGCAGGAACCTCGCGGCGCCGACACCGCCAGCCAGAACTGTGATGCGCATGCAGCAGAGTCTGTCAACCATCGGGAGGACACGCCCCGACTGCCCCCCGACTGCGCCCCGAAGTTCGCGAACCTCGGCAGCCCGCCCGGCAGACCGTGGAGGCTTGGTGGGTACGAAACAGAACAATCCGGGCGCGAAACAGGCTGGAAACACCAGAATGCAGAGCTGCGCACGATCGACTGGGGCGACCGGCAGCGGGCGAGCGGCCGCTGGCCGAGGGACCGCGTTCCCAAAAAGGTCTGGTGAATTTTCCCCACAACCCGGGCAACCGGGTGGCCATTATCACGTATCTCCCTTGACGCCGTGCAAGACACGCGCGTGTAATTTCAGTCATGTAATTTCCCGTCTGGCCGGGGAGGCGGGAGCACGGGGAACTGACGGCAGGAGGTGCGCAGTGGCAGAC
>JASHSZ010000435.1 GCA_030040815.1 Streptosporangiaceae bacterium | reverse complement strand
GAGCGGACATCGTCGTGTTGGCGGGCGACCCGTTCGACCTGGCAAACATCAAGGAAAACATCCGCGCGGTCTACGCCGGTGGTGTGAAGGTGCGCTGATTTGAAGTGCATTGAGGTCCGCCCATATGTTGTCCGCCAACTCGCGCGAAGCCGAGCGAAACATACGAGGACACCCGCACGCACTGCGGTCTATGCGTTTTTGTATCAGGGGATCTCTCTGGCCTGCCGCGCAAGCGCCTGCCGGCCGTCGGCCGGAGTGGAGGCAGCATGACTAGTCAAGGCCGGGGCGGGACTTTGTCTTGTGCGGCCAGGATCATCTCGTAGAGGTCTGCAAGCTCAGCAGGCCTGCCTATGTACCTGATCATTGCGGCCGCCGTCTCGAGGGTGTTCTGGTCTGGGGACAGCTGGAGTACGGAGAGGATCTCGGTGCGCAGGATATCTAGTCTGCCGAGCTTAGCTTGCACGAGTGCTCGGGTTAGGCGGCGACTAACAGAACCAGGTTCGGCGGCGAGCGCATGGGTTGATGGCTCGTCGGCTTGTTCGATCTGGTTCCGCCGAAGATTCGTCAACGCGATCATTTGTTGGCCGGCTCCGCCGCCCGGCTGGAGCCTGGAATACTCCTGCGCGGCCTCCAGGGCGTCCTGGACGTCACCCGTTAGCAAGAGTGCATGCCACAGGGTCGCATAGGGCGCGGCGGCAGCTGGTGCCAGGCATACCGCCTCGCGCGCCGCTGGTAGTGCCGCCGCTGCGGCTCCCAGGCCTATCAATGCCTTGGCGCGGTACTGATGAGAGCGGTAGTCCTCCGGGGCTTGTGTCGTCCACTTGTCGGTGACCTGCAGCATCTCGGCGAACCGCTCGGCCCTGCCGAGCGCGCGGGCCAGCGTCCGCAGGGCGTCGGGGTGATCGGGGCAGCTGGCCAGGACGCGCCGCAGCAGCGGCTCCGCCTCGTTATGCCTGCCAAGGTCGACGAGCAGGGCGGCGCGGCGGACCTGGTCACCCGCGGAACGTCCTGAGCTGCCCAGGGTCATGTCACAGCATCCGGCGGTTGCGCAAGTAGTCGGCAAGCTCGTCGTACACGCCGGCCTCGTTTGCGAACATGGCGACGCCCCGCGCGGCCTCGAACCACAGCCCTGTTGATGACGGTATCTCTGCCAGCGCCGCATCCATGTCCTCAGCCCCGATCATCCGCACAGTCCCGGTGTCGGCTGAGTCGATCAGTGCCCGCTCAGCGGCCGTGTCACAGACGTGCGCAAGGTCCGCGCCGCTGTACCCGTCAGTGCGCAGAGCGAGTTCCCCCAGGTCGATCCCGGCGACGGGCCGGTCTCGCAGGTGGTAGGAGAGGATCGCGCGGCGGGCCGGGGCGTCCGGCGGCAGCACCAGAATGGTGCGGTCGAGCCGGCCTGGCCGGCGCAGCGCGGCGTCCACATCCCAGGGCTGGTTGCTGGCGGCCAGCACGAACACGCCGTCATTGTCTCCGGTCACATTGTCCAGCTCCAGGAGAAGCTGGTTGACAGTAGTCCGGATCGTGGCGTTTCGGGTCTGGCTGCGCCGCTGGCCGAGCGCGTCTATCTCGTCGAAGAAGAGTACGCACGGTGCCTTCCGACGGGCCAGTTCGAACAGATCGTGCAGGTTCTGCTCCGAGCGGCCCAGGTACATGTCGAGCACCTCGGAGATCCCGACGGCCAGGAAGTGCGCGCCGAGTTCTCCGGCCAGGGCGCGGGCGATGAACGTCTTGCCGCACCCCGGCGGCCCGTACAGGAGTAGACCGCCGCGCAGGCTCTTGCCATACAGCCGCCGCAGTTCCTGGTTCCGCATCGGCACCAGGAACGCCGCGTTCAGCCGCTTCTTCACCAGGTCCATCCCGCCGACGTCAGCGAGCCGGACCAGGGGCCGCTCGGCGCTATAGGCATCGACATGAGACTCCGCCAGGCGGGTTTCATCGGCGAAGGTCGGCGGGATGATGTCGCCCACCTGCTGCTCAGCCGCCGTCCAGTCGAACCCGCCAGCACCGGAGTCGGTTGATCGAGGAGTCGTCGCGTTCCCGGCCGAACTGCCACCAGCGGCGCGGATGGGTCCGCGAGCCTCTTCCCGACTGCTCTCGCCCAGCGCCTGGGCCATGAGGGCACGAGCGGCCTCTGAATCCGGCGCGGCCGCCAGCGCCTGCGCGATGTGACCGACGGCATCCGCGCCCAGTCCAGCTTCGAGAAGCAATTCGGCTACGTGCAGCCGCAGCGGGACGTTGTCCGGCTCCGCGCTCAGAGCGCGCAGCAGGCTGGTGATCACGGGGTCGTCGCCCGGCGGGATCTTCGGGGGCACAAGTACATTCTGCATCGCGTTGGGCCGCCAACTGCCCTCGTACAAATCCTGTCGTTCTGCTGCCTGGCCGTCAGCGTCGACGGCAGCAACCTGGATCAGTTCTGCGTCTACGTACGGGCCAGATGCCACGGTCCAGCGCCAGCCGTGTGCACCAATTCGTGCACGCAACTCTTCGTCATCGGGCCGCCTGAGACGGGCCGCTATGGCTGATACGTTGCCGCGGCCCAGTCCAGGTCAGCGGGACTGTGAGCGACCGGCTGCCACAACTGAAACCTGCGTCATTCGGCTCATAAACCCCATGCTCGAAGCTCGGCCGAATGGCATACGAGGAGCACTAATTCGTCAGCTCTGGCACTTGCCGTCGCCTAGTACATATTGACAGTCACGTTGGTGTGAAGCGTTTGTGACGGGTGTGAATGGGTGGCAAGATCATTGGAGCTTAGTGATGGCTTCCACCAGGTAGAGGTTGTCGACAGACTCCAAGTTCCTGAGCTGTGGTGGTTGCAGTCGGAGTTTGCGTAGCGCATCCAGCAAGACGATATGCACGGTCCAGCTGACGGCCGGGGGTTCGCGCAGCACTGGCAGCAGGCTCTGGATTTCATCAGCCGCGCCGAGACTGGCTAGGCAGTCGGTCGCAGCTGCCCGGATGCTCTGGCGGGGGTCTGCCTGGGCGAGGGCGGCGAGCCGTTTCCTGCGGTCCGCGGCCGGGGCGTGAACAACGTAGGTTTGCAGCGCCTCGACGGCGGCGGTGCTCTCGGCGTTTGTGGCGATTTCCCAGGCACGCTGGGCGATGACCGGCCGCCGTGGCACCGACTGGAGGCTGTACATGGCCAATTTCCGGACCAGGAAGCTCCGGTCGGAGGTGAGCGTCAGTAGTTCATCGGTCTTGGACCACTCGGCCAGCGGCGCCGTGGCGATGGCTCGCACGTCGGGGTCGGGATGGGTGGCCAGCACCTCGGTCAGCTGACGGCGTTCGGCCAGGCCGTACGCCTGCCAGTCGGCTCGCCGGAGCGTCTCGTCCCGGGCTCGCCCCTCGCCGTCCTTGTTGGCCAGCAGGTCCAGCAGCGTGGCTGAGGGGACGGCGTTACGGGCAGGCCGCGCGGCGGGCTGGCCTGTCCTTTTAGGGCGCGTTCGCTGCGGCCACGCGATGAGGTCAGCGACCGGGGCCATCCACGCGCGGAGCTGCTTCACGTGCCTGGCCTCGCCGTAGGTCGCCAGGTCCTGGAAGCAGCCCTGGGCGAAGTCGAAGCTTGCGGCCGCTTGCGCTTGTACCGTGTCGTCAGCGTTTTCGCGCAGGTCTGCCAGGACCCGCAGAACCCTGCGCGAGGGGTAGTACTGCAAGGCGTCCACAGCGGCGACGGCCACGCCGGCTGAAGGATCGAACGCCGCTCCGATGAGTGGCTCCTCGGCTGCCGCAGGCTCATCCCATCGCAGCACCCCCGCCGCGGCCTCTCGCACCGCGGCGACGCGATGGCCGAGCGCGCGGATCACGATGGGCGGGAACTGCGGCTCGTCGTACCCGAACGCCATGGCCGTCAGCGCCTGCGCCTGCAGCGGGTGCCTGTCATCGGCTGCCACCGCGGCGACGATGTCGGCCTCCGGCCGTCGCATCAGCCGCAGCGCGTGTGCCATCAGCACCCTGTCGCCGCTTGCCCACCACCGTCGGCACTGAACGCCGGTTACGGTGTCGTCAAACCCTCCGGCGACTCGGGAAGCTTGTCCTCTCATGCGCTCGGGCAGCTGGCAATCCTCGACTATCGCAGTCAGCGGGCCGATCGACCGGTAATCCTCCAGGTAGGCGAGCTTCTCGAAAACCTCGTCCTGCCGACCGCTACCCAGCGCAGGGCGCATTTCAGCAAGCAGCGCCAGCGTCTCACTCCGATCCTGACTGTCGCGCGCACTGCGGTGGTCCGGCACCTGACCCATACCGTCCAGCATGACAGCTCGGGACCACACGCCCGCTATAGCAAGACCTGGCCACCTCGGCTGCCCATCTCGAGGCAAGCCTGCCGGTCCTCGCCGACAATCACACCAGCAAGGGAGAACACCTCAGAACCGGGCGTGCGGGCCGGCCTGCATGTGCCGTGGGCGGGACTGGTCGAGACGGGCTGAACTCGCGGCCAAGGTGTGGTGCGTCGAGGACGAGGTAACCAAAAGACAGCGCAGCCCACCGGCCGGCAGTCCCGGGCGTCTCCCGTCAACGAGGAAGACTTGATCTAGTGCATATTGACACTTACGCGGGCCTATGAAGACCCAGGCTAGTGCGCAAAATCAACCACCCCTCGCAATCAAACCCGCAGGCCAGCACCTTACAGCCCGAGCGATTCCATGATCGTGATAAGAGTCGGGCCGGGCAGATCTCGTAATATCAACCCGGCTCTCTCGACCCCCCGGCGCACAGGGGGCGCCGTGGAGCGGCTAGAGCCAATGGATACCCGGTTCGTGGAGCGTGCGGGCGCGAGCAGCCTAATCTCCGTTACTATGCAGCTCACATCTGCCTGAGCCAGAAATTATCGCGGTGTCGACGACGACCCGCGCCCTGTGAGGGTTGACCGTCGGAGAACCTGGCCGCAAGAATCGGCCGACGCGCAGGACATTCCGGGAGGCGTCGCGTGAGCACGGTCGTGCTGGACGGCTGCGCTATCGCCACCATGGACGAGGCAGGCACCGAGCATGCCAGCGGGCACATCGTCGTGGCCGGAAACCGGATCACCGCGGTAGGGCCGGGCGCGGCACCCCAGATGGGCACGACCGCCAGCAGCGAGATCCGGCACATCGATGCCGACGGCTGTCTGGCCACTCCCGGCCTGATTAACACCCACCACCATCTGTACCAGTGGGCTACCAGAGGGATGGCAGCCGACGCCACGTTGTTCGAGTGGCTGACAAAGCTCTATCCGGTCTGGGCTGCCATGGACGCAGAGCTGGTTGCCGCGGTCGCAACCGCCGGCCTTGGCTGGCTAGCCAAGACCGGCTGTACGACGACGGCAGATCACCACTACGTGTTCCCGCGCTCGGGTGGTGATCTGCTCGGTGCCACGGTAGCCGCCGCCAGGAACGTCGGCCTCCGCTTCCATCCCACCCGTGGCTCGATGGACCTCGGCGCCAGCTCCGGCGGGCTGCCGCCCGACGATGTCGTCGAATCTCTGGACGAGATCCTGGTCGCTACCGAGGCCGCAATCGCGACGTTCCATGATTCCTCGCCGGAGTCGATGCTCAGGATCGGCGTCGCGCCGTGCTCGCCGTTCTCGGTGTCCGGCGATCTGCTGACCGAGGCGGCGCAGCTTGCTCGCGGCCACGGGGTCCGGCTGCATACGCATCTCGCGGAGACGTCCGATGAGACTAGGTACTGCCTGGAGCGATTCGGCCGTACGCCCGTGGAGTACCTCGACTCGCTGGGCTGGCTGGGCGCGGACGTCTGGCTCGCGCATGTCGTGCACCTCGACGACGCGGCGATCACCCGGCTCGCCGCCACCGGAACCGGCGCGGCGCACTGCCCGTCCTCGAACGCCCGGCTGGGCGCAGGGATCTGCCGGACACCGGCGCTGCTGCAGGCGGGAGTGCCGGTTGGCCTAGGCGTGGACGGGTCCGCGTCCAACGAGGCCAGTTCGCTGCTGGATGACGTCCGGCAGGCCGTACTCATGGCCAGGGCGGTCGGCGGACCACAAGCTCTGACGGTCCGGCAGGCGCTGCGAATGGCCACCCGAGGCGGCGCGCAGGTTCTCGGCCGGCCGGATGACATCGGCGCACTGGAGCCGGGCAAGCTTGCCGACATCGCGCTGTGGCGACTGGACACGCTGCCGCACGCGGGCATTGCCGACCCGGTCGCCGCTCTCGTGCTCGGCGCCCGCCCGCCGCTGGAACTGCTGCTGGTGAACGGCCAGCCGGTCGTCGAGCACGACCGGCTCGTCACTGTAGACGAAGAAGAGGTCGCGGCTGCCGCCCGGCGGGCCAGCACCAGGGCGTGGCCAGGTGCTGACAGGCCGGTCAGCACACGGTGAAGCGGGTGCCGGATTGCCCCCGGAGCGCTGGCTCGATGTGCTCCGGATCGGTGATCACTGCCTCGCCGCCGCCGTGCTCGAGGTACTCGATAACTGCCTGGATTTTCGGCGCCATGCTGCCCTTGGCGAAATGACCACCTTCTGAAAGGTAACGCCGCGCCTGCGCCAGGCTGAGCTTGTCTACCCATCGCTCGGCGGGCGTGCCGAAACCAAGCGCGACCTTCTCCACCGCCGTCGCGATGAGGAACAGATCGGCGCTAAGCAGCTGCGCGAGCAGCGAGCTGGCCAGGTCCTTGTCGATCACCGCCGCGACACCCTCCAGGTCCCCGGCATCGTTGCGCGCCACCGGGATTCCGCCACCGCCCACCGCGACGACGACGACACCGGCCTCGACGAGGGTCCTGACGGAGTCCAGTTCCACAATGCGCAGCGGCCGGGGCGAAGCGACCACACGGCGCCAGCCGCGGTTGGCGTCTTCGATTACTGCCCAGCCGTCCTCTGCCTGCCGGCTCTTCGCGTCGGCCTCCGTCATGAACGAGCCGATGGGTTTGCTCGGGCTGGCAAACGCCGGATCCTCGCGGGAAACCTCGCACTGGGTCACGAGGGCTGCTACCGGGCGCTCGACCCCGCGGCGGCGCATCTCGTTCTGCAGGTTCTGGGCCAGCGCGTACCCGATGGCGCCCTGCGTGTCGGCGCCGCAGACGTCAAGCGGCACTTCGTGCAGTTCGTGGGCGGCCAACTCGGAACGGCGCAGGATGAACCCGACCTGCGGCCCGTTCCCGTGGGTGACAATCACATTCCAGCCCTCCGCCACCATGGACACGACGTGCATCGTGGTCTCTTGCGCGGCTAGGTACTGATCCCGGATCGTCTGGTGCTGCGGGTTCTTGATCAGCGAGTTGCCACCGATGGCAATGACGGCCGTCTTTGCAGGCATCACATGGTCCCATCAGCTCATCGTGAGCGCCATGACGGCCTTCTGGGCATGCAGCCGGTTCTCTGCCTCGTCATACACCGCGGACTGCGGGCCGTCGATCACCTCGTCGGTGACTTCGACATTGCGGTCCGCCGGCAGCGGATGCATGAAGATCGCGTCCTCGCTCGCTGTGCTCATCCGGCGCGCGTCGGTGATCCAGGATGAGTACCGGTCGATAAGGCGCTTGCCCTCGGCTTCGTCGCTCGTCGTGTTCACCGCACCCCAGCTCTTGGCGTATATGACGTCGGCGTCGGCAAATCCCTTGTCGAAGTCATCCGAGATCTCGAACGAGGCGTGGGCGCGCTGGGCGAACTCCTCGGCCTGCGCGACCATCTCCGGCATCAGCGTGAACTCAGGCGGGTGCACCAGGCGGACGTTCATGCCGAAACGCGGCAGGAGCAGGGCCAGGCTCTGCGGCGCGCTGATCGGCTTCTGGTAACTCGTCGCGTACGCCCAGCTGATCGTGGCCGTGCGGCCGCGCGGGTCGCCGAAGCGCTCGATGACCGTCATCAGGTCAGCCAGCGCCTGATGCGGGTGGTAGATGTCGCACTGCATGTTGAGGACAGGCACCCGGCTCGCCTCGGCCACGGCGCGAATGTAGGAGTTGCCCACGCCCCAGTCGATGTACCGGATCGCGATGCCGTCGTTGTACCGGCCGAGTATGTCGCCGATTTCCTTCGCCGTGTCGCCGTGCGCGATCTGCGAGGTCCGGCTCTCCAGGAACATGGCGTGCCCGCCGAGCTGGGTCATGCCTGCTTCGAAGGATGCCCGCGTCCGGGTACTGGCGTAGAAGAACAGCATCGCGAGAGTCTTGTCCTGCAGGATCCGATGCGACCGGCCGAGAGCCCGGTCGCGCTTGAGCGACATCGCGACGTCGAGCAGGGTGTCTATCTCGTCCTTCGACCACTCCGACAGGTCGATGAGATCGCGGCCGCGTAGTCCGGTTTGCATGACCAATCCTCCTACTCCGCCGCGCCGAGAACCATCGCCAGCAGCGCCATCCGCAGCACCATGCCGCAGTACGCCTCGAACCAGTACTGGGCGTGCCTGGTGCTGTCCACGTCAGGCGGCAGCTCGTCCATCCGGGGCAGCGAGTGCAGCACGATCGAGCTTGACTTGGCCCGGTCGCGGAGCAGCTGGCGGGTCACCCGGTAGGCCTCCGGCGTGACACCGCGCTCGCCGGTCGCCTCGACCCTGGACTGGGTGTAGTCGGCCTGCACCACCGGCTCGACGTAGATGACGTCCGCGTCGGCTATGCCCTTCTCGACACTCTCGACCTCGCGGTAGCTAACGCTGCGCTCGTCCAGCTCCGCCTTGAACTCCTCGCGCAGCATCATGTCCGGCGGTGACACGACCATCGCCTCCATGTCGAACTGCGACATGGAGTACAGGATCGAGTGCATGGTGCGCATCCGCATGTCGCCGACGAGCAGCATCTTGAGGCCGTCCAGGCTGCCGCGCAGCTTCCAGATCGTGTACAGGTCACCGAGTACCTGGGTGGGGTGCTCGCCCCAGCCGTCGCCGCAGTTGATGACCGGCACCGAGGCCCAGCGGGCCGCCTCGTGCGGCGCGCCCAGCTGATAGTGCCGCATCGCGATCACGTCGCCGTAGTACTCCAGCATGTGCACGGTGTCCTTCATGGTCTCCTGGTAGAAGTCCCCGGCCCTGGTCATCTTGGCGTCGGAGAAGCCGAGCACGTGTCCGCCAAGCCGGTGCATCGCGGCCTCGGTGGACATGCGGGTTCTGGTGCTTGGCTGGTAGAAGGCGGTCAGCAGGGTCTTGTGCGCGAGCAGGTCGCCGTTGCGACGCTTCTCCGCGTAGGGGGCAAGCTCGTCGGCGACTCGGAAGATCTGCAGGAATTCCTCGCGCTCGAAGTCCTTGAGCGACAGGATGTCCCGGCCGATGAAACTCCTCATGTAGGTGTGCTCCTTACCTAGATGTGCCGTGAGTCGTGCTGAAGGTGTCGATCATGAGGCGGACGTCGTCGCCGAGCGGGTAGAGAATCGGGCAGGTCGCGCCGTTGGCGATGTACTCCTGGACCTTGGCGCGGCACTCGTCGGGGGTGCCCGAGGCGGAGATCGCCTGCACGGCGTCGTCCGGCACGAGCTTGGCCGCCTTGCGGATGTCGTCGGCCGTCGCCGGCCAGGTGATCACCCTGCCGATTGCCTCGATGAGCGCCGGATCCACCCCGCTGGCCTTCATGATGTGCGGCTGCTGGCCGAGATACTGCGTGAGCAGCTCGCGTGCTCGATCGAGGGCAAGCTCGCGATTCCGATCCATCGAGCACACCACGAGCTGCGGCCGGTCGATGTCGTCCAGCGACCGGCCTGCGCGCTCGGCGCCGGCGGCCACCGCCTGCACGGCGCGCGTCGTGTACTCGGGACTGACCATGTAGTTGAGCACGACGCCGTCGCCGATCTGCCCTGCGAGCTCCAGCATCTGCATGCCGGTCGCGCCGATATAGATCGGTACCTTGCGCGGCCCGGCGTCACCGTGCACGACATCCAGCGCGACCTCGTCCAGGTGTACGAACTCGCCGTCATAGCTGACCTGCTTCATGCTGAGCAGCTCGCGCGCAGCCTCCACAACCTCGCGCATCGCGCGCAGCGGCTTGCGGCGATCGACGCCCACCTTGTGCGCGAGCGGCTCCCACCAGGCGCCGAGGCCCATGATTATCCGGCCGGGCGCCAGTTCGTCCAGCGTTGAGAACGTGGCGGCAAGCAGCCCGACGTTCCGCGTCCAGATCGATGCCACCCCGGAGGCGATCTTTATCCGGCTCGTGACCGCGGCGTACGCGGCCATCGGCACGGTGGCCTCACGCGCGAGCCTGCTCTCGGCCTGCCAGACCGCCTCGAAGCCGCGTGCCTCGGCATACTGCGCATACTCCATGCTGTCCCGCAGCGGATGTTTGTCCTGCAGGTAGAGTGCGACCCTCATCTCGTCCTCCAGTCAGCCGGCTCGAAGTCGTGCGGCGGAATCTGCTCGACCCTGGCCCACAGCCGTGCTGCCTGCGCCGAGTTCTTGGCCGCCAGCTCCAGGCCGTCGAGCCGGGTCGACCGGCCGTCTTCGACCACGAGCTGGCCTGCCACGTAGACGTCCCGCACGCACCGGGCATCCAGCCCGAAGATCCAGTGCCCGGCCAGGCTCGCCGCGGTCAGCGGCGCTGGCGCCGCGTAGTCAAGCACCACCACGTCCGCGGGCGCGCCCGGTCGCAGCGTGCCGAGCAGCGGCTCGGCGAACGCCCGGCCTGCCAGCGCCGCTCCGGCCGAGAGCCGTGCCAGGGGCCAATGCGGCGGAGTCTGGAGCGTGGCCTCCCTGGCTCGGAAGAAACCCACCTGCGACTCGGCGATCATGTTGCCGCCGATTCCGTCGGTGCCCAGCGCGACCCGGCCGGCGCGCAGGCTGAACGGGGAGTGCCCGACGGAGTTGTTCATGTTGCTGCGCGGGTTGCACGCGACGGTGGCCCGGATGTCCTCGATCAGCTCGACTTCTGCCGAACTGACGTGTACGCAGTGTGCAAGCAGGGAGTCAGCCGTGATAACCCCGGCCCGCTGGAGCCGGCTGGCCGCCGTCGTGCCGCAGCGCGCCGTCGCGTCCCGGTTGTCGGCTCCGTCCTCTGCCACGTGGATGTGGATGCCGACGCCGGCCTCGGCCGCGCCGTCGACGCAGGCGGCCAGCGTGTCGTCCGACAAGGTGAATGACGCGTGCGCGCCCACCATGCCGCGGGCCAGCGGCCTCGCCACGCCGGCCAGGAACCGGCGATTCTCGGCCAGGCCCGCCGCGGCCCGTGACCGCCCATCCCGGTCGGTTACCTCGTAGCACAGCACCGAGCGCACGCCCAGCTGGCCCAGGGCGTCGGCGATGATGTCGAGCGAGCCGTCGATGGCGTTCGGGGATGCATGATGGTCCACCACTGTGGTAGTCCCGGCCAGCAGTGCCTCCAGGCCCGCGGCGAGGGCGGACGCGCGGATGCTGTCGTCGTCCAGGGCCCGGTCCAGCCGCCACCAGACGCGCTGCAGGATCTGCGTGAAATCCGCCGGCGGCGCGAGGTCGAAGGGCATGCCCCGAGCCAGCGCCGAGTAGATGTGGTGGTGGGCACACACGGCGCCGGGCACGATGACGGAGCCAGTGCAGTCGCGCCGGACCACCCCCGCCGGGGCCGCCTGCGCACCTAGTATCCGGTCAGCGCTGAACAGCAGGTCGGCCTCGATCACCTCGGGCGGGTCGAGCGAGGTGACGACGGTGGCTCCGCAAAGGGCCAGGGTCGCGCCGTCGGCGGCGGTCATGACCGTGCCCTCGCCAGTCTCGGCACCGCCGCGCGCGCCGCAGCCGAATCCTTCATCGGCAGCCGAGTGCGCCAGCTGCCGTCGAACTGGTGCAGCGCGCCTGCTACCGCGGATGCGGTCGGCACCAGGCCGATCTCGCCGACGCCCTTCGCGCCGTACGGCCCCTCGGGCTGGTACTCCTCGACGAACCTGCAGTCGACCGGCGGCATGCCGGCCGGCGGGATGATGTTGAGCGACTTCAACGTCGTCGTGACTGGCCTGGCCGAATCCACGACGTACTCCTCTGAGAGCGCGTGGCCCAGGCCCATGTGCACGGCACCCTCGATCTGGCCCTCGAGCAGCGTCGGGTTGATCACCCTGCCCACATCGTGCGCGGCCACAACCTTCTCGATCCCGCCGTCAGCGTCAAGCAGGACCACCTGCGTGGCCCAGCCGTAGGCGAAGTGAGTCACCGGCTCGGCGACCGCGGCTCCCGGAGAGGTGGTCCAGTCGACCGTGAACTCGCCGTAGAACTCCTCGCCGGCCAGGCTGGCCAGCTGATCCCGGCTGGGATGACATGCGCCCTGACCGTAAAGCTGCTCGAGCCGGGCGGCCAGCTTGGCCGCCGCCGCGATCACGCCCTGGCCGCCGAGCACGGTGCCGCGCGACGCCGTGGTCTGGCCGCAGTCGAGCTCGCGCTCGGTGTCGACCATGACGGTGACCCGGTCGGGGGTCAGCCCGAGTTGCTCGCAGGCGATCTGCGAGAGCACCGTGAACACTCCCTGGCCCATCTCGGTCCAGGGCTGATAGATCGTCACAGAGCCGTCAGACTCGGGCCGCATGATCGCCTTGCCGTGCTCGATGAGACCGTTGCCGACGCCGGTGTTCTTGACCGCGCAGCCGATTCCCGCGTAACGCGCCTGCTTGAAGTCGTCCCTGACCGCCACCAGCGTCTTGCGCAACCCCACCCCTGGTCCGAGCCGCTGGCCGGTCGCGAACACGTCGCCCGCGTCGACCGCATTCAGCCAGCGGATGTCCCACCCGTCCAGCCCGACACGTTCCGCCAGCCGGTCCAGCATGCCCTCGATCGCGAAGTTGACCTGGTTGGCGCCGAAGCCGCGCATCGCGCCGCACGGCGGGTTGTTCGTGTACACCGCCCGCGCCTCGACGTCCACGGCGGGCACCCGGTAGCACCCGCAGGCGTGACCCGCCGCCCGCTCGAGTACCTTCGCGCCGACACTGGCGTAGGCGCCGGTGTCGCCGACAATCCGAGCGCGCACCGCGGTGAGGCGGCCATCCACGTCGCAGCCGACGGTGTAGGTCATCGTGAGCGGGTGCCGCTTGACGTGGAAGCGCAGGCTCTCTGCCCTGGACAGGGTGAGCTTGACCGGCCGACCCGCGCGCTGTGCGAGCAGCGCCGCGTGCCCCTGGACACCCAGGTCCTCCTTGGCGCCAAAGGCACCGCCGTTGCTGACCAGGGTGGCTCGCACGTCTTTTTCGGGGAGTCCGAGCAGCGAGGCGACCTGACGCCTGTCGCTCCAGATGCCCTGGCCCTGCGTGTAGAAGTGCACGCCGTGTCCGGTCGGGTAGGCGAGCGAGGACTCCGGTTCCAGGAAGGCGTGCTCGATGAACTGGGTGCCGAATGTCTCGGTGACCACGTGGGCCGACGTGGCCAGCGCGGTGTCGACGTCACCGCGCCTGACCCGCGAGAGCGACAGCACATTGTCCGTGGCATGCGGATGAAGCTGAGGCGCCCGCGGCTCCAGGGCAGCCAGCGGGCTGGTCACCGGATCGAGCACGTCGTACTCGACCTCCACCAGCGCGGCTGCCGCTCGCGCGCCGGACATGCTGTCAGCGGCCACCAGCGCCAGCACGTCGCCGGTGTACCTGGTGATCTCGCCGGCGGCATAAAGCTGCGGCCAGTCCCGCACAAGCTCGCCCTGCGTCCGATTGCCGGGCACGTCGGCGGCCGTCAGGACGCAGGCGACGCCCGGTTGGGAACGAGCGCGCGTGGTGTCCAGTCGCAGAATCCTGGCGCGCGGATGATCGGCGAATCTGATCGCGCCGAACAGCATCCCGGGCATGGCCAGGTCGTTGATGTAGGCCTTGTCCCCGAGCGCGAGCTGACATCCCTGGTAGCGGGCGGTCCGCGCGCCGACGCGGCCGCTGTGGTCGACTGGCGGCAGTGGCTCGCCGCGCGCCGCGCGGGCCGCGCAGGAGATGGCATCGATGATCTTCGTGTAGCCGGTGCACCGGCACAGGTTGCCCGCCAGGGCTGCCGCGATGCGGGCCCGGCTGGGGTCGGGCGTCTTGGACAGCAGTGCCTGCGCCTTCATGACGATGCCGGGCGAGCAAAAGCCGCACTGCGAAGCTCCCGCCGCCACGAAGCACTCGGCCCACCTCGCGCGAACGGCGGCGTCCAGGCCTTCGTGCGTGATGATCTCGCGGCCCGCGAACCTGCTGGCCGGCTGCGCGCAGGACACGACCGCGTTCCCGTCTATCAGGACCGAGCACGCGCCGCACGATCCCTCCGGTGCGCAGCCGTCCTTGACCGAGGTCACGTGACATTGCTCCCGGAGCACCTCGAGCAGGTGCTGATCAGCGCTGACGTCGACCGAGACCGGGCAGCCGTTGAGCGTGAACTCCATCGGGTGCTCCCTTGCGCAGTCCACCGTTTAAGATCTCCTCACCAGGCTGCTGCCAGTTAGGGCCTTAGGTCTAGTGCTGGGCGGGACTTCTAGCCCGGGGACCAGCCAGAACGGTTGCCAGGCGCGTTGCCGACCGGTCTCGGAGGATCATCCATGCGGACCCTGATCTCGGGCGGGACCGTGCTGAGCGCGGCCGGCGCAGTGCAGGCGGACGTGCTGATCGACGGCGAGCAGATCGCCGCGATCGGCACCTCGCTTGGCCCGGCCGACCAGCGAATTGACGCCGGAGGCCGGTACGTGCTGCCCGGCGCCGTGGATGTGCATACGCACCTCGAACTGGCGACACCGAACGGCGTGGCCTGCGATGACTTCGCGACTGGGACCATGGCTGCCGCCTACGGCGGCACCACGACCATCGTCGACTACGCCGGCCATGAGCGCGGCGAGTCGCTGCTGGCCGGGCTAGGGCGCTGGCAGGCCAGGGCGGCCGGGCACGCGCATATCGACTACGCCTTCCACATGATGATTTCTGAAGTGAACGACCAGGTTCTGGCCGAGCTAGCCAGCCTGGCCGACGCGGGCGTCACGTCTATCAAGATCTTCATGGCCTATCCCGGCGTCTACATGATCGACGATGCGCAGATCTGCCGGATCCTGCGTGAGGCCCGCCGACATGGCATCCTGACCGCGGTGCACGCCGAGAACGGCACGGTCATCGAGGAGTTGCGGCGCGAGTACGTGGCCTCCGGGCGGACCGGCCCGCCCTACCACGCGGCGAGCAGGCCCGCCTCGCTCGAGGGCGAGGCGACCGGCCGGCTGATCACGCTGGCCGAGCTGGCCGGAGCCCCGGTCTACATCGCGCATCTGTCCGCCGCGCAGGCACTGGCTGCCGTGCACGCCGCGCGCGACCGCGGGCAGCGGGTCTACGCGGAGACCTGCCCGCAGTACCTGTTCCTCGACGAGGGTCTGCTGTCCGGCCAGGACGGAGCCCGTTACGTCTGCTCGCCGCCGCTGCGCACCGCGGCGGCACAGCAGGCACTGTGGCAGGGACTGCAGCGCGGCGACCTGGACGTGGTGGCGACCGACCACTGCCCGTTCACCGCGGCCCAGAAGGCCCGGGGTGCGGGCGACTTCACCCTCATCCCCAACGGCCTGCACGGGGTCGAGGAACGACTCGTCCTGCTCTACCAGGGGGTCGTGGCGGGCCGCATCTCGCTGGCCCGCTGGGTCGAGTTGTCGGCCACCGGGCCGGCCAGGCTGTTCGGGCTCTATCCGCGCAAGGGCGCAGTGCTGCCGGGAGCCGATGCCGACCTTGTCGTGTTCGACCCGACCGCGGAGCAGGTGCTGTCGGCGGTGGCGCATCACTCGGCGACTGATTACTCGGTCTACGAGGGCATGGCTGTGCGCGGCCGGGCGGAACTGGTCATGCAGCGAGGCGAGGTGCTAGTCGATGCCGACGGGTTTCATGGAACGCTGGGAGCGGGACGGTTCTTGCGGCGATCTACCGCGGCCCTGAGCGATGCTAGCCAGGACGCAGCCTGGCAGACCGAGAGCCTGGCGTTCGCGCGTCGAGTCATCGTTGAGAATTGCGACGAGCCATCCGGAGACAGCGATGAGCGACATGCCCACCGATCACATCGGCCTTGAGGTCCTGCCATTCGATGAGTGCCTGCGGCTGCTCGGGTCTGTCCCGGTGGGGCGAGTCGGCTTCCTCTACGACGGCGAGGTGAACATTCTGCCGGTCAACCACGCGATCGACGGCCAGGACGTCGTGTTCCAGGTCGCGTACGGCTCGAAGCTGGGAGCCGCCGCCCGGCAGGAATTCATGGCGTTCGAGGTCGACGGTTATGACGCCGTGGCCAGGACCGGCTGGAGCGTCCAGGTCACCGGTACGGCAGACCTCGTCATCGAGAGCGCCGACGTTGGCCGGCTGGATGCAATCGGGCTGCACCCGTGGGCGACCAGAGGCGACAAGCCGTACTGGATCCGGATCAGGCCGACCTCGGTGACCGGCCGCAGGATCCCGGCCCGATAGACCCTGAAGATCCCGGCCCGATAGACCCTGAAGATCCCGGCCCGATAAACCCTGAGGACGGCACGCCTGGCAGGCGGCCTCATCCAGAGCCCAGCCCGTTACCGTAGCTGCGCCGCGTGCACCGCATCGGCGGCCGCCGCGAGCCGCCGCGGCCGGTCGGCAACGAACCGCTCAATCGCCGTGAGGATGTGCGCGCTGTCGAGGTGCGCTTCCTCGATGACCTCGGCCACAGATCCGCCCGTCCGCCAGCGGTCGTCCCAATCCGCCGACAGCGAGTACTCGCGGACGAGGTCGCCGTCGGCCCAGTCGCGCATCAGCTTGAAGGCGCCGTTGGTGATCACCATGGCGTCGATCCGGTCGGCTGGCGAGCAGACCGCGTCGCGATAGGAGCGCGGCTGCCGCGCGAATAGCTGCGGGCTGATCGCGGCAACGATCTTGACGTTAAGGCGCGCAGCGTCGATCTCAGACAGCACTTGCACGAGGTTATTCGTCGGCATGGTGCCGCGCAGGAACACCGTGCCGCCCGCGGGCCGGCCGGGCTGGAAGTCGCGCAGCAGGTAAGCTCCCCGCGCGGCGGCGAAATGCGACGGCAGGCCCAGCGCGGCGCGGTCCGGGATATCAATTGGCGGACGGGTCAGATGCAGCGCCACAATCGGGACGTCCAGGCTGAATGCCGCGCCAAGCACCACCGGGACCTCGTTGTACTCCCACGGGTGCACGTCGA
>JASHSZ010000434.1 GCA_030040815.1 Streptosporangiaceae bacterium | reverse complement strand
TCTCGATGTCAAGAGATATGCTCCGGACATGGCGCGCGTGACCAAGCCAGTCACCGACGAGGTCGACGACATCGTCGCCCGGTGGCACGCCGAGCGGCCTGACCTCGACGTCACGCCGCTGCACGTGCTCAGCCGGGTGTCCCGGCTCGCCCGCCACCTGGACCGGGCGAGACGCGCTGCGTTCGCCGCCCACGCGCTGGAGGCGTGGGAGTTCGACGTGCTGTCGGCGCTGCGCCGCCAAGGCGCGCCATACCAGCTCAGCCCTGGTGCGCTGGTGCGCGCGACGCTCGTGACGTCCGGCACGATGACCAACCGGATCGACCGGCTCGCAGCCCGCGGCCTGGTCCGCCGGCATCCCGACCCGCAGGACAAGCGGGGCGTGCTCGTCGAGCTGACCGGAGCGGGCCTGCGCAGCGTCGACGCCGCGATGGCAGACCTGCTGGAACGAGAACGCGACTTGCTGGCCGCGCTGCCCGCCGACCAGCAGCGGGACCTGGCCGGACGGCTGCGCGTCCTGCTCGCCCCCTTCGATGCCGACCCGGCCGACGATTAGGCGGGCGCCGAAGCAGCGCCGGGATTCAGCTGCTGCTAGCTGATCTCGTCCGCGACTTCGAGCCACCGGTCTTCGAGTCCGGCGCGTTCCTCCTGGACGGTACGCAGCCGCGCACCGAGCTCCACCAGCACGGTGTAGTCGCTGGCGTTCGCGGCGAGGTCCGCGGACAGCTGAGCCTCGGTGTCGGACAGCCGGGCAATCTGCCGCTCCAGTCTGGCCAGCTCCTTCTGGCCGGCTCGCTGCCGGGCCGCGTCCTGGCGGCCGGGCTCGCCCGGCGCAGGCTGCGGCGTCGCTGCCCTGGGCGGGCCGGGCGGCTTTCGCGCGGCGACGGCAGCACCAGCGGCCCGTGCGGTGCACGGCGTCCCGGCGACGGGAGCCGTCACATCGCTGGCCCAGGCGCGCAGCCGCAGGTACTCGTCGACCCCGCCGGGCAGGAAGGCAAGCTGCCCGGCGATCAGCGCGAGCACGTGGTCGGTGACCCGCTCCAGGAAGTAGCGGTCGTGGCTGACCACCACGACCGAGCCCGGCCAGCCGTCGAGCAGGTCCTCGAGCTCGGTCAGCGTCTCGATATCCAGGTCGTTGGTCGGCTCGTCGAGCAGCAGCACGTTCGGCTCGGCCAGCAACAACAGCAGCAGCTGCAACCGCCGCCGTTCGCCGCCGGACAGGGCGCCGACTCGAGTCCACTGCCGGTCGGCTCTCAGGCCGAGCCGGTCGAGCAGCTGGCTCACCGACAGCTCGCGCTGTCCCACCGCCGCCAGGCTGCGCACCTGCTCGGCGGCCTCGAGCACGCGCAGGTCCGGATCCACCGGTGCGGGCTCCTGCGTCAGGACGCCGGTCCGCACGGTGCTGCCGGTGATCACCGTGCCTTCCGCCGTGACGGGTCCGCCCGCAGCCGACGGCACCGGCAGCAACCCGGCAAGGAGGCTCAGCAGCGTCGTCTTGCCCGTGCCGTTGACGCCCACGATGCCGACCCGGTCACCGGGGCCGAGCTGCCAGCTCACGTGGTCGAGCAGCGAGCGGTCACCGACCGACACCGACACGTCCTCGAGTTCGACGACGGTCTTGCCGAGCCGGGCTGCGGCGAGCCGGGCCAGCTCGACGCCGTCCCTGGGTGGCGGCTCCTCGACGACGAGCGCGTTGGCTGCCTCGATCCGGAACTTGGGCTTGCTGGTCCGGGCCGGCGGACCGCGCCGGAGCCAGGCGAGCTCCTTACGCAGCAGGTTGCGCCGCCGCTGGTCGATCGCGGCCCCGACCCGCGCTCGTTCCGCCTTGGCGAGCACGTACGCGGAGTAACCGCCGTCGTACGCGTGCACCTGCCCACCGGCCACCTCCCATGTCAGCTCTGTGACTTCGTCGAGGAACCACCGGTCGTGCGTCACGACAACGTAGCTGCGTGCGTATTCGCGCAGGTAGCCGGCCAGCCATGTGATCGCCTCGATGTCCAGGTGATTGGTCGGCTCGTCGAGCAGCAACAGGTCGTAGCTTTCCCGCAGCAGCGCAGCCAGCCCGGTCCGCCGCCGCTCGCCGCCGGACAGTGCTGCGACGTCCGCGCCCACGTCCATCCCGCCGAGCAGCCCGGCCACGACCGCCCTGCTGCGCGGATCGGCGGCCCACTCGTGCTCGGCCGCGGCCCCAAAGACAACAGCCCCGACCATGCCGGTGAGCTGCTCGGTCTGCGCTAGGTACCCGATCGTGACGTGGCGCCCCCTCGTGGCACGGCCGGAATCGAGGCTGGCGAACCCGGCCAGGGCAGCCAGCAGCGTGGTCTTGCCCGCGCCGTTGCGGCCGACAACGCCGATCCGCTGCCCGGCGGAGATCCCGAGCGACACCCGGTCGAGCAGCACGTGCTCGGCGTAGGCCTTGCTCGCCTGTTCCAGGTTGACCAGGTTGGGTGCGGGTCGACTGCTACCGACCCGGGGGGACGACCCCCCGTACCCCCCGCTGCTCACGATTGCCGACCGTTCCGCTGCACGACCGCGCCGGGAACGGGCCCACTGGCCCGCGCGGCCGTCCGGCACACGCCCGAACTGGTCAGCGCCACAGCCAGGTCGCGTGCGTGCGCGGCGTCCCTGGCGAGGAACGCGCAGGTCGGTCCCGAGCCGGACACGATCGCTCCGAGCGCGCCGTGCTCGCGCCCGGCCGCGAGGGTGCGACGCAGCCCTGGTCGCAGCGATAGCGCCGCGGGCTGCAGGTCGTTGGTGAGCAGTGGCCCGACCCGCGCCGGATCACCCGACCGCAGCGCCGTCATCAGCTGGGTACTCAGCGATGGGTCGCCCACCGGCGGCCGCACACCGACCTTCACCCTGGCCGCACGCAACCGGTCGCAGGTCGTGTACACCTGCGCAGTCGACAACCCCGACCGGGCGAACGCCAGCGCCCAGTGATACTCACCGGCCGCCAGCGCGGGGGTCAGCTGCTCGCCCCGCCCGCGGCCGACCGCGGTGCCGCCCACCAGCGAGAACGGCACGTCGCTGCCAAGTTCCGCCGCGACGTCGGAGAGCGCCCGCTGCGGCAGGCCGGTCTGCCACAGCTCGTTGCACGCCACCAGCGTCGCCGCCGCGTCACCGCTGCCGCCTGCCAGCCCGGCCGCGACCGGGATCCGCTTGCGGATCTCGATTCGCACGGCGCCAGCACTGACACCCGCCGCGTGCGCCAGCGCGCGAGCAGCCCGCCAGGCCAGATTCGACTCGTCCACGGGGACGGCTGCCGCGTCCTCGCCGGTCACGCTCAGCGCCATCTCGTCCGCGGCCAGCACCGTCACCTCGTCGAACAGCGACACCGCGTGGAAGACCGTGACCAGCGGGTGATAGCCGTCAGCCCGGACGGGTCCGACGGCGAGCTGGAGGTTGATCTTCGCCGGCACCCGTACGGTGACCGCAGCGCTCGGCTGCCTGGTATCTGAGATCACGACATCATGATCGTAGCCGGACGCAGGCTGGCCACCGACTCCGGTAACTGCGGCGTCCTTGCCGCTGAGCCTGGCGCCCGTCCCGGTCGGTCAGCGAAGCTGCTCGCGTTCAGTCGTCCTGCCATTCGCGGTGTCCGGATCGGAGTCACTCGTGCTGTCCCGGTCGGAGTCATCCGCGCTGGAGCTGCCCGCCTCGCTCCGGTGCGCCATGCCAGCGAGCAGAGCGGCTCCTAGCACTGCGCCGACGAAGCCGAGAGCGCGCAGCACACCCGGCACGCCGCTCGGCACGTGCTCGTGAAAAACAACGAGGCCGGCCACGATAGGCAGCAGATTGGTCAGTAGGGTGGACACCCCGGCGGTCGCCAGCGCGCTGCCACGCTGGAATGCCAGCTGCAGCGACACGAAGGCCAGGCCGTGGCTGAGCGGCAGCAGGACGGCAAAAACGAACACCGGCCTGACGCCACCGACTGCCGCCTTGGTGGCGACATCTCCCGCGGCGTAAAGCAGGCCGGCCGCGACCGCCAAGCCAGCCCCAGGCCGCAGCACGCGCGCCGCGCCGACGGCAGCGACTCCGGCTGCGAGCAGTGATACGAGCACCCAGGCCAGCGGCAGGGTCCAGTCGATCCGGACTGCGTGTGCGGTACCGGCTGGCAGCGACAGACCAAGCAGCAGCAGGCCGCCTATTGAGAGCGCCACGGCAACCCGCTCAGCGATGGACAGGCGGACGCCGCCCGCGCGGACCAGCAGCGCGAGGAGCCCGACACCGCCAGCCGACGTGGCCTGGACCAGCGACAGCGGCGCCAGGTCAAGCGCGACGATGTACAACCCCCAGCCGGCCAGGCCTACACCGAAGCCAGTCACCCACCGGCGACTGGTGAACAACGCGGCGAGGGAGGCTACCGGATGCCGAACAGTCAGCGCGGGCAGGCTGCCGGCGGCGGCGTGCTGACCGTAGAAACCCCAATTCAGCGCCGCCGTCGAAAGCAGCGCCAGCAGCAGGCCGACTGCGAGCATCATCGTCCAGGGGTCGCAGGTCGGGCGGCCGCCGACGCCGCAGGCGGCGCGCTTCGAGCACGTTCGGCCTCGGATCGGCCTGGGTCACCGGCAGCCGCGGATGCCGAGTCCCGGCCGGTCCCAGCTGGCTCCTCGTCTGCGTCGCCGCCTCGCGGTACCCAGTCAGCACCGCGGACGAGATCGGCGTGCGGCAGGTAGCCTTCGGCGGCCATAGCGGCGAGCACGACTCGCGGCAGGTCGCTCCGCCGCTCGACGACCACATACCGGGCCTGCCAGCGCGGGCAGAACTGCTTGTCAAAGCGCACCAGGTTGTCGAGTTGCAGCGCCAGAGCGCGCTTCAGCGTGAGCAGCGCGCTGCGCTCGAGGCGCTGCGCCGAGGACAACGCCGTCTCGGCGGACATCAGCGCCGCGAACGGCGCGAAGTTTAGCGAGACATGATCAAAGCCGTTGTCCTTTGCCCATGTCACCGCGTTGACGATTAGCCACGCGCTGAATCCGTTCGGCGTGTCCGCGCGGCGGGGCATGGAGGACAGCGACAGCGACCCGCTCGGAGCGCAGACGGCCATGTGCAGGCAACCCGCAACTCGGCCGTCCGGGTCGCGGCCAATCAGGAAGACCGCGTCGCCGCCAGCTAGGCGGAACAGGCTGTCGAGCTCCATCGCGAAGCCCTTCCGTACCCTGCCCCGCAGCCAGGCCGCGTCGATGGCCGCCAGCTCGCCGCGCAGCGATGGCGAGATGTCCCTGGCGGTTACCGCCTCGGCTGTGTATCCGCGCCGCTCGAGGCGATGCACGGCCTGCCTGACCGTGCGCATGCGCCGGCCGTCGAGCGAGAAAGCGGCAACGTCGATGACGGCCTCGTCGCCGTGATAGTGCGGCCGCAGGCCACGCTCCTGGTAGATCTGCAGCCGCCGGTCAGACGCGCCGAGCACGGCGACATGCCAGCCTCGGGCATGGGCGTGAGCGAAGAAGTCGTCGAGGGCGGGACCAGCCTCCTCCGCCGGCCCGATCGGATCGCCGCTCACCACCGCGACGCCGCGCACGACCCGGTAGGCGATCAGCGTCTGGCCGTGGATGAACCACTCCTTGTCCGCCCGCAGCGCGAACGGCGCGAGCGTGTCGCCGCCCCACTTCCGCACTATCGTGGTAGCCCGCTCGCGTCGGGCGGCGTCGGAGAACAGGCGCTGGCGCCACGGCCGTAGCCACACGTCGGCCGCCCAGATGAGCCCGATGGCCTCGATGGACAGCACGGGAACTGGGAACCAGCGGGAGAAGTCATGCGGGAGGTACCCCTCGTGGACCGGATGCATGCCAACCAGCGCCCGTGCTGTGTCCGATAGCGCGGCTGGCAGGCTGACAGACACGTACGCGGCGATCTGGTATGAGATGACCGCTGTCACGCCGTAAACCACCGCGAGCGCCAGCATGGCGGCCAGTCGCAGCAACGCAGACGGTCGCGAGCCTGGGTCGCCGCTGAACGGGAAGTCCTGACGCCTGGCGACCAGCACGACAGCGATCAGAGCCGTAGCGATGGCAGTCGCGTGATTGCGGCCGAGGAGCAAGTGCAGCACGACGGACACGCCGAGCAGGGCGACGGAGAGCTGCCACGCGCGCTTGCTCTGCCTGGCCAGCCCGCGAGAGGAGATCAGCAGCAGCGCTCCCACTGGGACAACAAGGGCGTGCACGGCCGGGTACACGACACCCGGCCCGAACCGCTCGATGGCGCCCAGCGCCACGTCAGGGCGAGGGACGACCGCGGAAACCAGGTCGACCAGCCCGCCGATGGCTACCAGCCACGCAAGGAGCGTGGCGGTACCGACGGGGCGCGCGCCTGACCCGATCCGGCCGAGCAGCGCGCCGCAGCAGCCGGCCAGCACGGCGGCGAGATAGATCGGCTGCAACCCGACCGTGGCGCGGAGCACCGCCGAGAGCGGTTCCTGCAGCACGATGAACAGGCACAGGGCGTCCACCAGGAACAGCCAGCAGCCGACCCCTATGGCCAGGCTCAGGCCGGCCGTCAGCCGACCCAGTCCGAGCGCGCGCGCCACGAGCCCGAGCAGCAGTCCGGCGAGGCCGAAGCCCAGGATGCAGACGATCAGCGGGATCCGGTCGTGGCCGGCCATCGCGTCGAGCGGTAGCACCTGCCGCACCATGGGTCCGGGCCAGGCGGCCACGGCCGCGCGCGCCCAGTACAGCCAGCCTGTGGTCAGCGTCGTGATGACGATGATCGCCGCGCCGAGCACCGGCAGCCGCGCCGCGGTGGCCAGCGAGGGACGCGACCGGCTAGCCATGGCTGAGGTGCTCCGATGCCGTGATCAGCGCCCTAGGCGCCAGCGCCCGCCACATCGCCCAGTTGTGCGTTCCCGGCCAGGTGAAGAAGGTGTGCGGGACGCCCAGCGCCGTCAGTTCAGCGCTGAACGCGATGTTCTGCGGCTTCAGGGTGTCCTGCGTGCCGCTGTAGAACCAGATGTACGCGCCGTTCGCCCGTAGTTGTGGCGCTACCGCCGGGACCGTGTCGGCCGGGCTGTTGTAACTCATCAGCCGCCGATTGTGATCAAAGATCCCGAGATAGGCGAACGCGCGCATGTAGCCGGACCAGCTCTCCAGCAGCCGGAACTCGCCGGGGTGATGCAAGCCGATGTTCAGCGCACCGTAGCCGCCCTCGGACAGCCCGCCGAGCCCGCGCGACGCGCCGGTAGCGATCGTCCGGTACCGCGCATCGATCACTCTGACCAGGTCGCTGGCGACGAACGTCTCCCAGGCGTTGCCTGGCTCGACGCCGTTCACCCACTCCTCGTCGGCAAAGAACGACCGACCGCCGGCGGGCATCACCAGGATCAGCGGCTGCATCTGGCCCGCCGCCACGAGCTCGGACTCCACCGCCCCCAGCTGGCCGACCGTCAGGAAGTTAGACGGGTAGCCGGGACTCCCCTCCAGCAGGTAGAGCACGGGATAACGGCGGGCCGGATGAGCCGAGTACCCAGGCGGCAGCACCACGTCCACGGGATCCGGGTATCCCCCGAGCGCGCGAGTGGTGACCGTAATCTGTCGCACGGACACGGGGGTCACCGCAACACGCCGGACGACACCGTGGCGGCGCACAAGGATGCTGCCAGCGAGATTAGGCGGGGGAAAGCCCCGATACAGCCAGTAGGTCGACACATAGCGCACGACGCCCAGAGCGCCCACGCCAGACAGCCCCAGACAGAGCAGCGCTATTACTGCAACACTGAGCGGCCGCCGCCAGGCGGTGGTTAGCCAGGTAAAACTCCGGCGCCGTCCCAGCCAGCGCTGCGCCGACCCCGTCCGGTTCGTGTCGGTTTCAGTTCGCAACCCCGATCCCATGGCTCTCCCGCTAGTAGATCAGATGGGCCCCAGGTCCGCAGGAGGCGAAGGTCCCCTTGCGCGGACCCAGAGGGGCAGGGCCCACCGATCTCGGCCGGGGCGAACGGCCAGCCCAGGTGATCGGGGGCCGGGCGGTCTAGCCGCTCGTGCGAGCGGGGCCGTCGGCAGCCGGCCCCGCTCCGGTTCGCCGAGATGCGGCGGCGATCCTGGCGAAGTCTGCGATGCCCAGCGCCTCGCCGCGCAGCGCTGGATCGACACCGGCGGCGTGCAGCAGCGCGGCGGCCATGGCCGGCGAGCCTGCCCAGCTCGCCAGCGCCGACCGGAGCGTCTTGCGGCGCTGCGAGAACGCTGCGTCGATCACCGCGAACGTCTCCGCCTGGCCAGCTCCGTCGCGCAGCCGCGTCGCGACCTCTGCCGGGTGCCGGACGAGCTGGACCAGGCCAGAGTCCACGCGCGGCACCGGCCAGAACACCGCCCGGCGCACCGAGCCGACGCGGCGGGCGGCCGCGAACCAGGCCAGCTTCGCCGACGGCACGCCGTACACGCGGCTGCCGGGCGGCGCGCACATCCGGTCGGCCACCTCGGCCTGGACCATGACCAGCCCGCCGCGCAGCGTCGGGACCGTCGCGAGCAGATGCAGCACGACGGGTACCGAGACGTTGTACGGCAGGTTGGCCACCAGCACGGTCGGCAGCTCGCCGGGCAGGGATCCGACCTTGGCCGCGTCCGCCGTCACGACCTCGAGTCTGCCAGCGAGCTGCGGCGCCCGCCCCTCGACGGTCGTCGGCAACGCGGCGGCCAGCACCGGGTCCGCTTCCACCGCCACGACCCGGCGGGCGGCCGCCAGCAGCGGCAGGGTCAGGGATCCTAGCCCGGGCCCGACCTCCAGCACCACGTCGTCGGGCCGCAGGCCGGCCATGGCGGCGATCCGAGTGACCGTGCCGGCGTCGACGACAAAGTTCTGCCCGAGCCGCTTCGACGGCTGGACGCCCAGCCGGGCAGCGAGCTCCCTGATCTCGCTCGGGCCGAGCAGGCTGGCCGCGGGCAGCGGCGTCACGCCGGCCAAGGTCCGAAGACCCGCTCGCCGGTGGCTTCGATGACCGCGCAGAGCTTGGCGACGTCCATCTGCTTGGCCGCCGCGAGGGCGCGCACGGTGTGCGCGACCTGGGCGGGTGTGTTGGCCTTGCCGCGGTTCGGCGCCGGCGCCAGGAACGGCGCGTCGGTCTCGGCCAGCAGCAGTTCGGCAGGCGTCACGGCGGCCGCGGTCCGCAGGTCCCTGGCGTTTCCGAAAGTCACGGTCCCGGCGAAGCTGAGCACGTAACCGGCCCGCGCGCACCGTTCCGCCAGTTCCGCGTCGCCCGAGAAGCAGTGAAAGATGACGTTCCCGGGCGCCCCGTCGGCGGCCAGGATCGAGAGCACATCCGCGTGCGCGTCCCGGTCGTGGATCACCAGCGGCTTGCCCACCTGCTTGGCGATGTCGATGTGCGCGCGGAACCAGTCCCGCTGCAGGTCCGGCGACGCGCTGTCCCGGTAGTAGTCGAGCCCGGTCTCCCCGACAGCGCGCACCTGCGGCAGGGCAGCCAGCCGGGCGATCTCGGCCAGGACGGCGTCGCGCCCGCCGGCCGACCCGGCTGCGGCCGCGGTCTCGTTCGGGTGGATGGCCACTGCCGCGCTGACAGCAGGAAACGTGGCCGCACACTTCGCGGCCCAGCGTGACGACGCGGTGTCAACGCCGACGGTCACGACCCGCGTGACGCCCGCGGCCGCGGCCCGTGCGAGTGTCTCGCCGACCGCCTTGTCGATCATGTCAAGGTGGCAGTGGCTGTCGAACGCCGTCCCTGGCAGCGGCTCCGGATCCGGCGCCGTCGGCCTCCCGATGCCCTGCCCGGGGCCGAAGCAGTCGGGACTGAAACTGTCGGGACCGACGCTGTCGCCGCGGACCAGGTGGCCCGCACCGG
>JASHSZ010000433.1 GCA_030040815.1 Streptosporangiaceae bacterium | reverse complement strand
ATCGAGTGGGTGAAGATCGGGGCCGCGGTGGACGGCTTCGACGGATTCGCCGTTGGCCGGACGCTATGGGAGGAGGCGCTGAGGAAGTACCTGGCCGGGCAGTTCTCGCGCGAGGAGGCCGTCTACGAGATCTCCGCGCGGTACCGGGATGTCATCGACGCCTACCGCCGAGCCGAGCCGGCGTCTCAGCGCTGGTTGTGACCGTGCCGACTCCGACCGTGAAGCTGCTGCTGGCCGACGTCGACGGCACGCTCGTTACCCAGGACAAGGTACTGACCGATAAGGCCATCGAGGCCGTGCACCGACTGCACGACGCTGGCGTGCTGTTCGCCATCACCAGCGGACGGCCTCCGCGCGGCATGGCCATGCTGATCGAGCCGCTGGACATCCAGACGCCGATCGCGGCATTCAACGGCGGCGTCGTGGTCGACCGGGACATGAAGGTTGTCGAGCAGCGGGTGCTGCCGGAGGACCTGGTCGTCCCTGTCGCTGACATGATGTCGTCGTTCAAGCTCGACGTGTGGCTCTACACCGGGGCGGACTGGTACGTGCCCAACGTGGACGCTCCGCACGTCGCCCGCGAGACGTGGACCGTGAAGTTCGAGCCCAAGGTCATGCCCCACGGCGTGACCGGGCTGACCGGCAGCGTGGCCAAGCTGGTCGGCGTCAGCGACGACCACGACTCGGTGAACAAAGCCACTCTGGCCGTGCACGACAAGTTCGGCGACCACGTCAGCGCCGCCACGTCCCAGCCGTACTACCTGGACGTGACGCACCCGCAAGCCAACAAGGGCGCGGTGGCCAAGTACCTCGCCGCGACGTACAACCTTGACGAGGACGACATCGCGACCATCGGCGACATGCCTAATGACGTGCTGATGTTCGCGCGCTCGGGGCTGAGCATCGCGATGGGCCAGTCCAGCACCGAGGTCAAGCGCGCAGCGCGCCGGGTCACCACCTCAAACGACGACGAGGGCTTCGCCAACGCGGTCAGTCGCTTCATCCTCCGTTAGACCCCTGTCGCGCGCCGCATGTGCAGGCGCGCGGCCGTGGCCTACAAGCTCGTGCGGTCCGCCGACCTCGGACCGTGCCGACCCCGTCCGCCGCGAAGGACAAGTGACGGGCCAGTGTCCGGCGGACCCTAACCGGCTTCTGCCCGGCCCTTGATGCCAGCCAGCGTCGCGATCATGTTGGCCTGATGCTCGGCCAGGCGGCGACGCAGAATGCGGTGCTCCTTGTCCGGCATCTGCGCGATCAGCTCGCTGATGCCGCTCGCACCGGGTCCCATCTGCATCCACTGCCGGATCCGGGTACCAGAGCCCGCTGGTTCGAGCGTGAACCGCCATCGTGCCGCGGGGGCGTCCGGATCCCCGACCGCCCAGCCGAACGCACGCTCCGGCTCGAATTCGCAGATGGTGGACACGGTCTCCCAGGTGCCGCGAGCCTCGTGATAATTGCGCCCGCGGAACCGGGCGCCGAGCGCTGGCCCGGTCACGCCATCAAGCCACTGACCGCCCTGGAACTCGGAGCTGAATTCGGCCGGGGTCTGGATATCGCAGACTAGCGGCCAGACCGCCGGCGGCGGAGCGTCGATCACCAGCTCCGCCTCGGTGGTCGGGCAATCCGCGTAACGCAGCTCAGCAGCATCCACGACCGCATGGTACGTCGAGGTGGCCGACGGTGTCGTGCCCCGAGCGCAGTCGCTCGCGCCACAATGGAGGGCGTGCAGGTCGGTGTCGCCGTCACGGTTGCCTCGCCACAGGATGCTGGCTTCGTCGCTGACGCCGAACGGCTCGGCGTCACGTCCGCGTGGGTGGCAGAGGCCTGGGGCCAGGACGCGTTCACGCCGCTGGCTTACCTTGCCGCCCGGACCGACCGCATCGGGCTGGGCTCGGCCATCGCCCAGCTCGGCGCCAGGACGCCGGCCATGCTCGCGATGTCGGCCATGTCATTGCAGCTGCTGTCCGGCGGCCGGTTTCGCCTCGGCGTCGGCTCCAGCGGGCCGCAGGTGATCGAGGGCTGGCACGGCGTGCGGTTCGAAGCCCCGCTGGCGATGACCCGCGAGACGATCGAGATCGTCCGGGCGGTCGCCGCCGGTGAGCGGCTCCGGCACTCCGGCCGGGTCTACCAGCTGCCGCTGCCGGACGGGCCTGGCCGCGCCCTGCGGTCTATGCTGCCGCCCGCCCACGTTCCTATCTACGTCGCCGCGCTCGGCCCGCGCAACCTGGAACTGACCGGCGAGATCGCCGACGGCTGGATCGGAAATGCGTTCATCCCCGAGCACGCGGAGGTGTTCCTGGGCCGACTGCGGGCCGGCGCGACCGCTGCGGGACGCTCGCTTGCGGACCTTGACCTGGTCATACCCGTCGCTGTCGAGTTCACCGACGACGTCGACGCGGCGGTCAGGCGGCACGCTCGTGGCTACGCCTTCACGATCGGCGCGATGGGGTCAGCCGAGCAGAACTTCTACAACGCCGCGTTCGCCCGCCAGGGCCTTGGCGACGACGTGCGCGCTGTGCAGCAGTTGTGGCTGGCCGGACGGCGGGAGGAAGCCGCCGAGCGGGTACCGCTCGAGCTCGGTGCCCGCACCAACCTGATCGGCACGCCGGTCATGGTCGCCGACCGGCTGCGCACCTACCGCGACGCCGGAATCACCACGCTGCAGGCGAAGCTGGACGGCGATCCGACCGCCAGGCTGGACACCCTGGCCCAGCTCGTCGAGCTTTCAGCCGCTGTCAGCCGGGAACGGCCACTCCGGGCCGCTTCTAGCACGGAGGAGGCAGACGACGGCGCATCGCGGCGCGGCTAACCCGCAAAGCCGCCCCCGCGGTCCCCACTACACCGCCGTCATCAGGTGTTGAGCGCGCGTATGAGCGGGACTTCAGCTGACTACCCGGCGACTGTACTAGAATCGGATTTTAGTTACGGGCGGGTTTCCGTCGGTGGATCACCGCAGGTGGGAGGCCTTGACGTAACAGTGGGTTCAGCTGATGAAAACTTGGCTCGGCCTGGAGGAGCGGGGTCACAACCTCGCACGTACGATTCCAGCCGTGCCCGGACTTCCGGGTCGGCCAGAACCGCAAACCTAATCATGCAACCATGCACGCCGTCACCGTGTCCCCTCACCCGGCCTCGGCGCGTGAAGGAGGTCGGCAGACTGTGACCAAGCAGGTCCAGCAGCTCGATCGCGTCATTATCAGGTTCGCCGGAGACTCCGGCGACGGCATGCAGCTCGCTGGTGACAGGTTCACCCAGCAGACTGCGACCTTCGGCAACGACCTTTCGACGCTGCCGAACTTCCCCGCCGAGATCCGCGCCCCTGCGGGCACTCTCCCCGGCGTGTCCAGCTTCCAGTTGCACTTCGCCGACCACGACATCCTGACGCCGGGCGATGCGCCGGACGTCCTGGTGGCGATGAACCCGGCCGCTCTCAAGGCGAACCTCGCCGACCTGCCGCGCGGCGCCGACGTCATCGCCAACACGGACGAGTTCAGCAA
>JASHSZ010000432.1 GCA_030040815.1 Streptosporangiaceae bacterium | reverse complement strand
CCGGCGGCTGGCTGCTGGCCGGCCGCGAGCCGGAGGTCATCGCGAGGCAGCCGCTCGACTGACGCGGGTCGCCCTGCTCTAGCCCGCCGGCTCCGGCTCGACTTCGCCGACGGTCTCGCTGGCGGCTCCTGCCATTCACCTCCGATGTACCTGCGATGTCCCTCGCGTGTACCTGCAACTCGGGGACGATGGCGGGCACTGCCCGATAACAAGGGGCCGCCTGCAGGCACCAGCCGCTCGTCACGCCCGCATCCCTGCCGTCCTGGGTTCGTCTGGCAAACCGAGGCTGGCGCGCGGCCGCAGCCGCGCGTACCGCTACTACACGTGCTTCACCCGCGTCCGGTACGACTCTGGCCGCTGTAGCGCGAGCCGACTTGACGCCGACGCCGTCGAGGAAGCAGTCGTCGCCGCGCTGGCCAGCTTCTACCGCGACGAGCACGATCTCATCGCCGACGCCATCACTCAGGCACAGGCCTTGGCCAGCCACGGCACCGCGCAGGACTTGAGGCGCGCAGAACTGGCCGCCACCGAGCACGAATGGTCAAAACGGGCGAGGCTATCGACCGGCACCTGACCGCGTTCGAGAACGGCTCGCTCGATCCGGAAGACCCCGCCGACCGGCTCGCCCAGCTCAAAGCCCGAGCAACAGAGCTGCGCTGCCGCCGAGACGAACTCGCCGACCAGGTCGCCGCAGTACCCAGCGCGCCGCCGATCGCAACCCCACGGCAGGTCGCCGATCACATCGCAGACATCGTCGCGTCCGGCAGCCGCAGCCAGCGCAAGGCCCTGATCGAGATGCTCATCGCCGGATCAAGATCACCGGGCCGGGCCGGATAGTCCCGGTCTTCCGCATACCACAGCCGCCAGCAACAGACCAGCCGCACGTTCCGGCCGGCCCAGCAACTACACAGTGCCGGACCGCCGAAGATGCGGTTCGTCGGGAATGGGCCAGCCTTCGACACGATGAGATCAGTGCTAACTGGGAGCGGGCTAGGAGGAATGAGCCGCTGCTCCCCATTCCGCCGCTGCCCTAGGATCGTTGCATGGACGACATCTACCTCCCGGTCGTGGTAGGCGCCGCAGTAGTCGGCGATCAGGTGCTGCGGCTTCTGTTCAGCGACGGCACCGTCGGGGACGTGGACTTCTCGTCCGAACGATGGACCGGGGTGCTCGAGCCACTGAACGATCCGGCGTACTTCGCCCAGGTAACGGCTGACCCAGAGGCAGGCACAGTTGTGTGGCCAGGCGGCATCGCTCTGGCACCTGAGCCGCTCTACGAGCAAGCCAAGGCCCACCCTCTTGTAGCGGCCTGACCCTAGCGGCAGACGCTACGCTTCTTGCGGAACCATGATCCAGCTCGATCTGCTGTGAGCCTCTCGATGCTAACTCGCGGCCGGAAGGTCGTCTGCTGTGTTTGCGCTGGTCGTATGGTTGATAGCGGCCGGTAAAGGTCGGCCGCAGCGGCACGGCTGCTGCACTTTCCTGCTGCACGCTGTTCCTTGATGGCCTGGCAGTTGGGGACCATCATGGACACGATGCCCACGATTGAAGACCATCTGCGCGGACGGCCGGAATCGGTCGCCGAGATGTTCAGCCAGATTCTGAGCACCGCACAGGATCACGGGCATGTGGACGTCGAAGTCATAGCCAAGGGTGTGGTCCTGCACGGCAGCCGACGAATCTTCGCGGGGTTGGTGCCGAGGGACCGCGGCCTGGGCGGCATGCTGAACTTGCTGACACCAAGGGAGGACCCTCGCTTCACCAAGATCGAGCCGCTGACCAAGCTGATCTGGCATCACAGGTTCTTCCTTACCGATACGCGCCAGCTCGATGAGAAGTTCTTGCGCTGGGTCCGTGAGGCGTGCGACGTGGGCCAGGGCGCAGCTGCGCGATGATGTCATGCGCTGAAGCAGGCGCATCCACTCCCGGCCATCCAACAGATAGGCGCCATCACGTGCCGAGGAAGGTCACAGTTCAGAGTGGCGCGAAGCGCCATCAGCAGGACGCGGAGGCTGCTGCGGATCTACGCAAGATGCGTGGTGGGCCAGGATGAGCTCGCTAAGCGCCGCATCAGCGATGCGCTCGGGCATGACAGCGATGACCAGTCACCGCCGCAAAAGTGATCTTGCACTTTGGCACGTATTTGGCACAGCGAGCCGCATCTGGTGGCCTGATACCGCACTCAGCCGCATGTTGTCGTCTAAGGCAAGATCACGGATAACGAGAGTTTGCCCAGGTCAGACAGCCTTGAGCAGCAACTTCTATGAGTGGGGCGGGTGGGGCTCGAACCCACGACCGGCGGATTATGAGTCCGCTGCTCTGACCGGCTGAGCTACCGCCCCTGGGAAAGTACCGCGTGATCAAATTACCGCAGCGGCTTGCTCCGGCGACGTGTCGCCACCGTCGCGGCCAGCCGCCGCTCACCTGGCGCTGAGTTGCATCTCCATGGCGTGCTCGACCAGTGCGATCAGCGTGGCCTTGGTGGAGTTGCGACCGCGCGCGTCGCACTGCATGATCGGCACTCGCGGACTGATGGACAGCGCCTCCTGCACATCGGCCAGGGCATGCGGGAAGTAGCCGTTGAAGCCATTCACAGCGACGATGAACGGCAGGCCGGCCGACTCGAAGTAGTCGACGGCCGGGAACGAGTCTGCCAGCCGACGCGTATCCACCAGCACGACCGCCCCGATGGCGCCCTGGATCAGGTCGTCCCACATGAACCAGAACCGATGCTGGCCAGGTGTTCCGAACAAGTACAGGATCAGGCCCGCGTCGAGGGTAACGCGGCCGAAATCCATAGCCACCGTTG
>JASHSZ010000050.1 GCA_030040815.1 Streptosporangiaceae bacterium | reverse complement strand
GCGTCCAGCACCGAGAGGTCGCGATCCGGTGACTCGAGGCCCGAATGGCAGACGTCGTCCGCGCCAAGGAGCTCCTGCGCCTCGGGGTCGCCGGCGATCGCCGCGACGACGTCGCTGTCGGCCAGCAGCTCACCGGCCGCGTGCAGGTCCTGCACCATGGGCAGCTTGGCGTAGGTAAACGTGCCGACGACTTGCCGGTCGACTATCTGGAAGCCGGGCACCTCGGCGTCGCGCGCCGCGCGTGTCAGCAGTTCGCGGACCTTGTCGGCGGGCGCTGCTGCCAATTCCGCCGTCGCCGCGCCGAACACGCTAGCCAGCTTGTGCAGCAGCACCGGGTTGACCTCGTCGTCATCATCCAGGGTGAAGTCGAAGTCGTCGTGTCTGGCCCTGGTCGGGGCGATAGTGAGGCCGCGCAGCAGCACCGGCGCGCACGGCTCGAGGAACAACTCGTCCCAGCGCGCCATCCCGGTCGCCAGGTAACCGACCCGAATGCCGCGTTCTTCCTGCAGCTCCCGCGCCTTCCGGTAGATGACCTGCACCCGGCGGATGGCGTCCACCCGGGCGTCGACGTCGTGGTACAGCCGGGTGAGCCGTGCCGATCCGATGCGCAGGAACCGCTCGAGCGCCGCCGGGTCCGCTCCTGCCAGGTCGAGCGTGCCGGCCCGGCGGTCCTTGTAGTACAGCAGCGTGTTCCGGCCGCCGAGGTCGGTCAGCGCGTCGATCCAGCCCGACTGCGCCGTCGCGATGAGTTCGGCGCGCCGCGAGTCCACCACATCACGCCGGCCGTCCGCGTCGGAGTCGGCATCCTGCGGCCCAGCCCCTTCCCGACCAAACCTGGCCAGCCCTGAACCCGTCGCGTAGTCGGTCATGCGCTTCCCTCCGCCACCCACGCGCGGGCCCCGCGCGGGGCCCGCGCGACCCCGTACAGTGCCCAACGTTCGGGCAACCATGCGCGTGCCTGCAATCGCCGCAGGCGAACGCGTGGCGATCAGCGCGCTGGTGCTAAGTGTTCCGGCAGCTGGGTCGGCAGCCCGAACAGCGGGAACAGCCGCGCGGTGTCCAGGAAGAAGTGCAGCTCGGTTATCTGCCCGTCGGCGATCTCGAGCACCTGGAGCGCCCAGGGCGCGTGTCCGCCTGCCGGGTCGACTCGGTACTGTCCGAAGCCGGGCGAGCCGTTCGCGGCTGTCGGAATGAGGCGCGACCCCCGACAGTTCGCGCCGGGCCCCGCCATCCAGGCACCGATATCCGCTGCGCCGCGCAGCCACATCGCGAACGGCGGCATCGACTGGATCGCGTCCGCGTGCAGCAGGTCCACCAGCGCGCCGATGTCGTATCGCTCGAACGCGGCTACATAGCGAGCCAGCAACTCGGTGTGCCGGGCATCGGCTTCCGCCGGGCGCTGCGCAGCGGTCAGCGCCCCGAGCGTGGCCCGAGCCCGCTGCAACGCGCCGTAGACCGCCGCGACCGTGGTGTCGAGTTGCTCGGCGATCTCGGTCGCATCGAAGCGCAGCACCTGGTTCAGCAGCAGGACGGCACGCTGCCGGCCGGTCAGATGCTGCAGCGCGGTCACGAACGCGAGCCTGACTGTCTCCCTGGCCACCGCGATCTCGGCCGGGTCACCGCCCTCGGGCAGGACCGCGCCGTCGGCGACCGGCGATACCCACGTGTACTCGGGTAGCAGCGGCCCGAGGAGATCACCATCGGGAGGTGAGGGCGCGCCGAGTGCGGCAGGCCACGCGCGGCGCTTGCGGCCGCGCAGCATGTCGAGGCAGACGTTGGTCGCGATCCGGTACAGCCACGACCGCAGGCTGGACCTGCCCACAAAGCTATCTGCCGCCCGCAGCGCGCGGAGCATGACTTCCTGCACCGCATCCTCTGCCTCGAAGGCCGACCCGAGCATCCGATAGCAGTAGCCGACCAGCTCGCGCCGGTAAGCATCCAGGCCCTCCGGGTCTATCTGATGACGATGCGCCTCGTCGACAGAAACGGCCATGGGCAAATCGTAGGCCGGGGTGCTGACATCCGCCGTGGCGTCGAGCGGCCGGGCCCGCGGCTCAGCCCATGTGCGGATAGCGGTAGTCGACGGGCGGAACGAAGGTCTCCTTGATAGCCCGGGCATTGACCCAGCGGATCAGGTTGAAGACAGAACCGGCCTTGTCGTTGGTCCCGCTGGCCCGCGCGCCGCCGAACGGCTGCTGGCCGACGACGGCGCCGGTCGGCTTGTCGTTGATGTAGAAGTTGCCGGCCGAGTAGCGCAGCGCGTCGGTGGCACGGGCGATAGCCGCCCGATCCTGGGCGATGATCGATCCGGTCAGGGCGTACGACGCGACGTCGGCTGCCTGCGCGACGACGGCGTCGAAGTCTCGGTCCGGGTACACGTGGACGCCGAGGATCGGGCCGAAATACTCGCGGGTAAAGATCTCATCGGTGGGGTCAGCGGACTCCAGCACGGTCGGCTGCACGAAGTAGCCGTCGGTTCCGTCTGTCCTCCCGCCGGTCAGCACCGTGATGCCGGGCCGCGTGTGCGCCCGCGCCAGCGCGTCGGCGTGCTTTCTGAACGCCCTGTCGTCGATGACCGCTCCCATGAACAGCGACAGGTCGGTCGCTACGTCGCCCATCGTCAGCGCCTGCGCGGTGCCGAGCAGCTGGTCTTTCATGGCGTCCCAGACGCTGCGGGCGATGTATGCGCGCGACGCAGCCGAGCACTTCTGTCCCTGGTATTCGAACGCTCCCCGGATCAACGCGGTGACGAGGACGTCGGGGTCGGCCGACGGATGGGCGATCACGAAGTCCTTGCCGCCGGTCTCTCCGACAAGCCGCGGGTAGCCGCGGTAGGACGCGATGTTCTCCCCGACCGTGCGCCATAGCTGCTGGAAGGTGGGAGTCGACCCGGTGAAGTGGATGCCCGCCAGGTCCCGGTGCGGCACCGCGACCTGCGAGAGCCCCGACCCGTGGCCGGTGACCATGTTAATGACGCCCGGTGGCAGCCCGGCCGCCTCCAGCAGTCGCATCAGGTAGTGCGCCGATAGCTGCTGGGTGTGGGACGGCTTCCAGATGACCACGTTGCCCATCAGGGCCGGCGCAGTCGGCAGGTTCCCGGCGATGGACGTGAAGTTGAACGGCGTGATCGCCAGCACGAATCCCTCAAGCGGCCGGTACTCGAGCCGATTCCACGTGCCTGGAGCGCTGCCTGGCTGCTCGGCCAGCAGCCGCCGCGCGTAGTGCACGTTGTAGCGCCAGAAGTCGATCAGCTCGCAGGCAGCGTCGATCTCGGCCTGGAAGACGGACTTGGACTGGCCGAGGATCGTGGCTGCGTTGATGACCTGCCGCCACGGACCCGCGAGCAGGTCCGCGGCCTTCAGGAAGATGGCGGCCCGGTCGTCGAACGACAGTGCCCGCCAGCCCGGCGCGGCCGCCCGGGCGGCCTCGATAGCCGCGCCGACGTCGGAGTCGGTGGCGTTGCGCATCTCGCCCAGCACGTGCCGGTGGTGGTGCGGCTGGACGACCTCGATCCGCTCCCCGCCACCGGCGACCTGCCGTCCGCCGATGGTCATGGTCAGCTCGGCGCGCTGGCCCGCCTGTGTCTTGAGCTGCTCTTCGAGAGCGGCGCGCTCGGCGCTGCCGGGAGCATACGTCCGGATTAGCTCATTCGCTGGAAATGGGACTTTTGTGACTGCATCCAACAAGGCTGCGCTCCGTGCTCCCTCGGCGACGATGGCGAGACCTCCATGGTGCCACGGCCGGCCACGTGCCACTGCCGCACCCGCGT
>JASHSZ010000431.1 GCA_030040815.1 Streptosporangiaceae bacterium | reverse complement strand
CCGTTCCGTACTATTTTTCTGGTACGGATGGCGCAGGTTTACGCTGTCAGCAGTCGCCTCCAGAGAGGGCCGATACCCTTAGCGCCGTGAACTTCCAATCCCCCTTGGGTGCCCGCAGCCCCGGCGTGTTGTCGATCACGCCGTTTCGACGGCTGTGGGTGGCGCTCACGCTGGCGAGCCTGGGGGACTGGCTGAGTCTGCTCGCGCTGTCCGCGCTGGCCGACAAGATCGGCGGGAGTGGCGGCGTCTACGCAGTCAGCGGTGTCTGGCTGACCTCGCTGCTGCCCGCGCTGGTGCTCGGTCCGCTAGCGGGCGCGGTGGCGGACAAGTTCGACCGCCGCTGGAACATGATCTTCGGCGATCTGCTCAGGGCAGCGCTCTACGTGACCATCCCCCTCGACCTGTCGGTGGGCTTTATCAACCGGCTGACCTGGATATACGTGGTGCAGTTCCTGGCCGCGTCCGCGTCGCTGTTCTGGGGGCCAGCCAAGGATGCGTCGGTGCCGAACCTGGTCCCGAAGGACAAGCTCGAGCAGGCGAACCAGCTCAGCCTGTTCGCGACGTACGGCACGGCGCCGATCGCCGGACTGCTGTTCTCGCTGCTGGCGATCCTCAGTACCGCCCTTGGGCATATTTCACCCTACTTCTCAACCAACCAGTTCAACCTCTCGCTGTACTTCCGCACAGCCATGTACCTGGTGTCCGCGCTGGTTGTCTACTCGCTGAAGGAGTTGCGCCGCCGCCCGACCGACAAGATCTCCTCGCCGTCGATGCTCAAGTCGATCTGGGAGGGCTGGCGGTTCGTGGGCCAGACCCAGGTGGTGCGCGGCATCGTGATCGGCATGACCGGTGCCTTCGCTGCCGGGGGCGCAGTCGTGGGTCTCGGCCCGTCCTACATAACCAAGGTCCTGAAGGGCGACGGCGCCGGCTGGGGCGCCGCCTTTGCCGCCATCTTCTTCGGGCTAGCCATCGGCATGTTCCTCGGCTCGCGCCTGCTCCGAGGGTTCTCCCTGCGTCGGCTGTTCGGGGTGTCCATCATGTTCGCGGCCCTGCCACTGGCAGCTGTCGCGCTGTTCCCGAACCTTGTGCTGACTGTCATCCTGGTGATCGTGATCGGCGCGTGTGCCGGCGTTGCGTACGTGACCGGCTACACGACGATCGGTCTGGAGGTCGACGACGCAACCAGAGGCCGCACGTTCGCGTTCCTTCAGTCAGCCATCCGGGTGATCCTGTTCGCGGTCATCGCGATCACACCGACGCTCGCAGGCGCCATCAACGCGCTCGCGAGGAGCATGGGCGGGTCCAATGTGCGTATTGCCGATGTCACATACCGCAACGTTGGCTACAACGTCGTGCTGCTGCTCGCCGCGGTCTTTGCGGTCCTGCTCGGCCGGATGTCGTTCCGGCAGATGGATGACCGCCGCGGCGTGCCGCTGCTGGCCGACCTCGGCTCAGTGTTCAGGCATTACGGCAGGCACTCGGTGAACGGCACTGGCAACGACATCCGGGACGTGGCGGCCACACTGACTGCCGCGTCGGCGTCGACCGTACCGGTGCCTAAACCGGCTAGGCGCCCGGGCGTCTTGCTGGCGCTGGAGGGCGGTGAGGGCTCGGGCAAGTCGACCCAGGCACGGCTGCTGGCCATCTGGCTGCGCGACCAGGGCTACGACGTGGTGACAACGCACGAGCCTGGCGCGACCAAGTTCGGGATGCGGCTCCGGGCGCTGCTGCTCGACCCGGCCCATGCCGGGCTAGCGCCGCGTGCCGAGGCGTTGACGTACGCCGCGGACCGGGCTGAGCATGTGCAGTCGGTCATCGTCCCGGCCCTGGAGCGCGGAGCCATCGTCGTCACCGACCGATATGTCGACTCTTCATTGGCGTATCAGGGAGGAGGGCGGCAGCTTCCGATCGCCGAGATCGCAGCGCTGAACAAGTGGGCCACCGGCGGCCTGGTGCCCGACCTGACCATCCTGCTCGACCTGGCGCCCGCAACCGGTCTAGGCCGTCGGCTGAGATCGGCGGACCGGCTGGAGTCCGAGCCGGTCGAGTTCCACCAGCGGGTCAGAGACGCTTTCCAGCGCATCGCGGCCGCAGAGCCGAGCAGGTATGTGGTGATCGACGCCACCCGATCGGAGTTCGACGTCGCCAGGGAGATCCAGCTACGGGTGCGTGAGGTGCTGCCAGACCCGGTCCCCTCTGCGGCGGAGGAAAACACCGGGTCGTTCCCGGCGGTACGTGAGTGAACGCTGCGACTGAACCCGCTGAGCCGGGCGGCGCCGGGAGCTTGCCGCCGGTTTTCGGCGAACTGACTGGCCAGGAGGCGGTCACCAGCCAGCTCGCCCGTGCGGTCGCGGGCGCGCGCAACCATCCGGGTGCCGTGAGCGGAATGACCCACGCGTGGCTGTTCACGGGTCCGCCGGGGTCTGGCCGGTCGCTTGCCGCGCGGGCGTTCGCGGCCGCGCTGCTGTGCGACCGGCAAGGCTGCGGCGACTGCCCATCCTGCCACCAGGTGGCCGCCGGCACGCACGCGGACGTGCTGTTCGTCCGGCCGGACGGGCTGTCGTACGGGGT
>JASHSZ010000430.1 GCA_030040815.1 Streptosporangiaceae bacterium | reverse complement strand
ATGCGCTCGGGCGGCTCGTCCGCAGCGGAGATCACCGCGGCCGGCGGCGGCGTCGCGTCGACCGTGACGATCACCCGCGGCACCGATCCCTGGACGCTGTGCAGCGGCGTGCGCGACCGGCTACGGTCCTGGCTGCTGAGCGGCACGACAACCGTCGAAGCGAAGACCGGATTTCACCTCACCAGGGATGGCGAGCTGGCGGACGTCCGGCTGCTCCGGTCGTTGGAGCGGGAGCCGGGCATGCCGCGCGTGCACGCGACGTTTCTGGCGGCGCACACAGTGCCGCCTGAGTACTTCGGTCGGCGCGCCGACTACGTCGACGCAGTGGGCACCTGGTGCCCCGACGCCGCCGCGGCAGGCGCGGACAGCGTCGACGTGTACTGCGATGAGGGCAGGTTCACCGCCCGCGAGGCTAGCTGGGTACTCACCGCCGGCCGGGCAGCTGGGCTGCAGCCACGGCTGCACGCGTGCGGCGACGGACGGGTTGGCGCAGCGCTACTCGCGGCCGAGCTTGGCTGTGCCTCGGTGGACCTGCTGCTCGGCGCTGATCACGAGGACGTGCTGGCGCTGGCCCAGGCCAGCGTCGTGGCCGTGCTCTGCCCGGCGACCGGCGGTGACACCCGGCGACAGCCGCCCGTCCGCGCCCTGCTCGACAGCGGGGTGCCGATCGCGCTGGGCTCGGATCACTCACCGGGCGGCAACGGCATCACCTCGATGCCCCTCGTCATCAGCCTGGCTGTCGCGAAGTACGGGCTGAGCGTCGCCGAGGCTCTGCGCGCGGCCACCGTCGGTGGCGCGCAGGCGCTGCGCACCCCCGATCGCGGCTCGATCGCGCGTGGCAAGCTCGCCGACGTCGTTGCCTGGGATGTCGACCACGAGGGTGCGTTCGCCTGGTCGTACGGCCTCAGGCCGGCCCGGATCTGGCGCGGCGGCGAGCCGGTCACCGTCTGACCGCGCCATCGGCCCGCGCTCGGCTGGCGGTTATCCGTGGGCGCTCGGTTCGTGGCATGCTGCGTGCATGGCTCCTCGGTCACCGGACGACCGCGGTCCGGCGACCGCCGCGCCGCTAACCGTGATCGTCGGCGAAGAGGAATTGCTGGTCGAGCGCGCGGTCTCGGCTGCGGTGGCACTGGCGGCAGCGGCGGCAGGCTCCGATGGTGGCGACGGCACGGGTGAGGCCGCGAACGTTCACGACGTGCCAGCGGCCGGCCTGACCGCGGGCGAGCTGGCCACGTTGGCGACCCCGTCGCTGTTCGGCGGGGCGAGCGTCCTGGTAGTCCGGTCGGCGCAGGACGCCACGGCTAACCTAGCGGCCGAGCTGACGCGGCTCGCGAGATCACCGCTGCCAGAGATGTCCCTCGTCGTCACGCACTCCGGCGGCCCGAAGAACAGGGCACTGATCGCCGACCTGGTGGCGGCCGGTGCCCGGCGGGTCGACTGCCCGAGCATCAAGCGGTTTGGTGACCGGATGGACTTCCTCCGCGCCGAGTTCAGGGCGGCGAGCCGAAGGGCAGACGAGTCCGGCCTGCGGGCGCTGCTCGACGCGGTGGGCACCGACCTGCGCGACCTGGCGGCCGCCTGTAGCCAGCTCGTGGCCGACACCACCGGGGTCATCAACCAAGAGGTCGTAGCGCGCTACTACCACGGCCGGGCCGAGGCCACCGGGTTCTCCGTCGCCGACAAGGCCTGCGAGGGCAACCTCGCCGAGGCGCTCGAGCAGCTCCGCTGGGCGCTGGCGACCGGCACCTCGCCGGTTCTGATCACCAGCGCGCTCGCGTCCGGGCTCCGCACGCTGGCGCTGGTTGGCTCCGTCGGGCGCGGGCTTAGTCCGAACGCCCTGGCCACTGACCTCGGCATGCCGCCATGGAAGATCGACAAGGCGCGTCAGCAGTTGCGCGGCTGGACGGCCGATGGAATCGTCCGGGCGCACGCGGCGGTCGCCGAGGCCGACGTCCAGGTGAAGGGCGAGGGAGCCAGCGCCGGATACGCGCTCGAGCGAGCGATCAGCACGATCGTCGCGTGCCGCGCGACTAGCTAGCTGGAGACGCAGGGACTGGCCCGGCCGCGGTCGGGCCAGCGGAAACGGCCCGACCGCGGTCGGTCATTCCTGCGCCTCGGTTGCGTCGCGGCTCAGGAAGCCGATGGTCGTGGTGCTCGCACGCTCGTGGGGGGAGCCGGGGACGCTGATGACGGCACTTCAGCCCTCAGCCGCGTGGAGCGATCGGATGTCGAGGGTGTCGGTCACGGGGACGGCGTCGGCCAGGCGGCGGTCGTGCGTGACGAGGATCAGCGCGTGCGAGTAGCTAGCAAGGGCTTGCTCGAGTTGCTCGATCGCCTCGATGTCGAGGTGATTGGTCGGCTCGTCGAGCACGAGCACGTTGACGCCGCGGGCCTGGAGCACGGCCAGACCGGCCCTGGTGCGCTCGCCAGGTGAGAGCGCGTTCGACGGCCGCAGCGCTGCGTCGCCCCGGAGCCGGAACTTGGCCAGCAGCGTGCGGGCCTGCTCGTCGCTGAGACCGGCGGCCGCCCGGACTACCTCGGCCACCGGCGCGTCGGTGGCGAACTCCCGCCGGGTCTGGTCGAGTTCGCCGAACACAGTGCTCGGCCCCGCGTAACGATGGCCAGCAGCCAGCGGCACCCTACCCAGCAGGGCCTCGATCAGCGTCGTTTTGCCCGAGCCG
>JASHSZ010000429.1 GCA_030040815.1 Streptosporangiaceae bacterium | reverse complement strand
GAGCAGCTCGGCAAGCCCTACCAGTGGGGTGCTACCGGCCCGGACGCTTTCGACTGCTCGGGTTTGGTGATGATGGCGTACCGCGCTGCCGGGATCGACATTCCGCGTACGTCCCAGCAGCAGTGGGCGGCCGGGCCGCGGATCAGCCCCCGCCAGGTGCAACCCGGCGACCTGGTGTTCTTCGCCGGTGCCGACGGCACAGTGACCGCGCCTGGGCACGTTGGGCTGGTTATTGGTAACGGCCTCATGATCGAGGCATACGCCACCGGTTTTCCGATCAGGGTCGCCCCGTACGGTGACCGTGACCCGGTCGGCTTCACGCGACCCTGGGCACACCCTGCTCAGTTGTAGGTTCTCATCAGATCTGTCACTTTCTCATTTGACTGTCCCTTTACTTGTCACTAGTGACAGTGCAGTGAGAAGGATCTTGTATAGGGTCGGCGACTGTGGGACGTTCCAGTCGCGTGCGATCTTGGTCGCGTGCTCCTGATTCAGGACCGGGTAAAGGATGGGCTGCTCGGGTAGCAGGGGCGGCCGCGCCCGGCCGCCCGGATGGCCAGACGAGCGCGAGTCCCTCCGGGCTGCCTGCCCGGTACCGGGTGACCCCGGGCTCGGGAGGCGTGCCGGTTGTCATCCGGATTCCATCATCGGCTTCTGCCGCGGACGTTGATTGCGTCGCACAAGAGGTAGACAAGGCCAGTTCGTAAGCTTATAGTCGCTGTGACTATAACACGAGGACAGGTTGGCCGGACTAGCGCATCTTCTGGCGCCACTGAACGTGGCGCTGTTCACGCTGGGCAACGATCACGTGAGCGTGGCCGAGCTATTAGGGTTCGCGACCGGGGCGGCGAGCGTGTGGCTGACGGTGCTGGCGCGGATCAGCAACTTCCCGGTCGGGATCGCGAACAGTGCGTTCTTCCTGGTCCTGTTCGCCTCGGCGCGGCTGTACGCCGACTCCGGCCTGCAGGTTGTGTACATCGTGCTCGGGTTCGCCGGCTGGTGGCAGTGGCTGCACGGCGGTCCGGAGCGCTCCCGGCTGACGGTGGCCCGGTCGGGCTGGCGGCTGCTGGCCTGCTGCGTGGCGTTCGCGGCGCTGGCGACGTGGGGGCTGACGGCGCTGCTGGATGCGGTGCATGACATCGCGCCGTTCTGGGACGCGCTGACCACAGCGGTCTCGCTGGCGGCGCAGTTCCTGCTGAACTGCAAGAAGATCGAGAACTGGGCGTTCTGGATCGCAGCCGACGTGGTGTACATCCCGCTGTACGTGGTCAAGCACCTCGACCTCACTGCGATCGTGTACGTGCTATTCCTGGCGATGTGCGTAACCGGCGTCCGCGCTTGGAGCCGCGCGCTGCGGGCCGGTAGCGGCTTCCCGGCCCGCACCCAGCGAGTCGCTGTGTCAGACGGGAGCGTGCGATGACGGCCGCGTTTCCCCATGGTCTGGTTGTCGGGAAGTTCTACCCGCCGCACCGCGGTCATCAGTACCTGATCGAGCGGGCCGCGGCCGTATGCGCCCGCGTCACGGTGCTGGTGATGGCGGCCGGGTCGGAGACGGTGCCGCTCGCTGACCGGGTTGCGTGGCTGCAGGCCAGCTGCGCAGACCTTCCGTCAGTGACAGTGGCCGGGGTCCGCAGTGACGTTCCGGTCGACTTCGGCAGCGATGCGATCTGGGCAGCTCAGGTGGCCGTGATGCGCGCAGCATTGGAAGGGAACGGGCGACCACAGGTCGATGCGGTCGTCAGCAGTGAGCCGTACGGGGACGAGCTGGCGGCCCGGCTCGGGGCGAAGCACGTGAACGTGGACCCCGGCCGGATGAACGTGCCCATATCGGCGAGCCAGATTCGCGCCGACCTGGCGCGCTGCTGGGATGAGCTGATCGCTCCGGCGCGAGCCGGGCTGGCCGCGCGGGTCGCCGTCGTGGGCGCGGAGTCGACGGGCACGTCGACAGTGGCGGAGTTGCTTGCGGGGGAGTACCGGCGCCGCGGCGGTGTCTGGGCGCGCACCCGGTGCGTCACCGAGGCGGGCCGGGACTACACGGCCACCAAGTGGCAGCAGGCCCGCGCGGAGGCTGCGGCGGCTGGACAACCAGATCCGCCGCTTGAGGCGCTGATGTGGACGCCCGCGGACTTCGACGCCGTCGCGGTCGAGCAGACCCGCCGAGAGGACCAGGCCGCCGCCGTAGGGTCGCCGCTGCTCGTCTGCGACACCGACGCGTTCGCGACCTCGGTTTGGGAGCGCCGCTACCTGGACGGACAGGCCCGCGGGTTGCAACCGTGGGCGACGACGAACCTGCCGCCGCACGACGTGTACCTGCTGACGTCACATGAGGGTGTGCCGTGGCAAGACGACGGGCTCCGCGAGGGAGACCTGGCGGTCCGCGCAGCGATGACGGGGTGGTTCGCGCAGGCGCTGACCGCGGCCGGGCACTCGTGGGTCCTGCTGACCGGCAGCCTCGCCGAGCGGCTCGCGCTGGCCGTGCGGGTTACCGAGGAGGTGCTAGCGCGCCGGACGGCCTTCGGCCCGACCATCACCGATCCCGCGCTGGCCGGCCACGGGTCAGTGCAATGAGCACCGCAGGGGAGAGGACGGGGGAGCGGGAGTTCCTGCATGGCTACGACCCTGGGGAGTTCCCGCCGTTCGCAGTGACCGTGGACCTGGCGGTGTTCACGATCCGCGCCGGGCTGCTGGCGGTGTTGCTGGTGCAGCGCCGCGACCATCCGTATAGGGGCTACTGGGCGCTGCCCGGCGGGTTCGTTCGGGCCAGCGAGAGCGCCGGCGACGCGGCGCTGCGCGAGCTTGCCGAGGAAACCGGCGTCATCACGTTCACCGGCCACCTGGAGCAGCTACGCACCTACTCCGACCCGGACCGGGATCCGCGGATGCGGGTAGTGTCGGTCGCTCACGTCGCCCTGGCGCCCGGGCTCCCTGACCCGCGCCCGGGCGGTGACGCGATCGCCGCCCGGTGGTGGCCGGTGGACGACCTCGGACTGGAAGACGGCGGCCCCGACGCCCCGCCGCTGGCCTTCGACCACGCGCAGATCCTCGCCGACGCTGTCGAGCGGGTCCGGTCGAAGCTCGAGTACACCACCCTCGCGGCCAGCTTCGTCGAGGAGCCGTTCACCCTCGCTGACCTGCGCCGGGTGTACGCCGCAGTCTGGGGCATGGCCCCGGACCTGGGGAACTTCCGCCGCAAGGTGCTTGGCACCGAAGGGTTCGTCGTCGAGGCGCAGCGGTCCCGGGAAGCGGCGGCGGGGTCGGCCGGGGGCCGCCCGCCGCTGTTGTACAGGCGCGGCGACGCAGTCATCCTGCATCCGCCCATGCTGAGGCCAATGGAGGAAGGCCAATGACCGACAGTGAGATGCGGATGGTCCGCGCCGCCTACACAGCCGAGACGATCACCGTGTACCAGGCGTACTCGCCGCAGATCGCCGACGCAGCCGTGCGGGCTTGCACGTTCGTTCCGCCCTTCAGCCGGGACCGGATGACCTGGATCAAGCCGTCCTCGGGCTGGATGATGCACCGGTCGGGCTGGGCCGCTAAGCCCAGGCAGGAACGCGTCCTGGCAATCGAGATCACCCGTACCGGGTTCGAGTGGGCGCTCGCGCACTCGTGCCTGAGCCACTACGAGCCTGGCACGCATGAGAGTCCCGAGGCGTGGGCAGCCCTGCGGGACGCATCTCCGGTCCGCGTGCAGTGGGACCCTGACCGTTCGCTGGCGGGGGAACGCCTCTCACGGCGGGCGATCCAAGTCGGCCTGTCCGGCGAGGCTGTGCACCGCTACTGCGACGAGTGGATCCGCTCGATCACCGACATGACGGCGAACGTGCGGGATGCGGCGGAACTGGTCCGTGCGGGCCGGATCGCCGACGCCGCACGGCTCCTGCTCGCGGAACGGACGTACCCGCTTAGCCCTGCGCTGGCCCGGCAGGTCGGCGCCGAACCCGGTCATCGGCCGCAGCTCACACTGCGGAAGGTGCACGATGATCACGCTGCGCTACCGCTACCGCGGCTGCCTGCTCGGCGGCGGAGTCGGCGACGCCCTCGGCGCTGGCATCGAGTTCCTCTCCCTTGCCGAGATCCGCCAGCGGTATGGGCCGGCGGGCGTCACCGGGTACGTGCCCGCCTACGGCCGGAAGGGCGCGATCACCGACGACACCCAGATGACCCTATTCACGGCCGAAGGACTGCTCCGGGACAGGCGACGGCCAGCGGGCAGTCGCGACCCTGCCGCGGCTCTCTGGCACTCATACAGGCGCTGGCTGAGCACTCAATATGGAGAGCCGACGGGTGGATGGCTAAGCAGTCAGCAGTTTCTGCAGGACGGGCGGGCTCCAGGCATGACCTGTCTCAGCGCTCTGCACGCCCGGCATCGCGGAACTGTCGGCCAGGCGGTGAATAACAGCAAGGGTTGCGGCGGCGTGATGCGCGTCGCGCCGATCGGGCTAGCCGGTGGCGACGCATTCACCGTCGGCTGCCAGGCCGCGGCTCTCACTCACGGCCATCCCAGCGGCTACCTGGCTGCCGGAGCACTCGCGCTGATGGTCGGCGAGCTGGTACGCGGCCGGGGGCTGCCGGCCGCGGCTGCCGCTGCGGTCAGCACGCTCGAGCGGGCCGATGGTCGCGAGGAAGTCATTGCGGCGCTTACCGCCGCGGTACACGCTGCTGAGCTAGGACCCCTCAGCGCCGACGCAATCGGCATCCTCGGCCAAGGCTGGACCGCCGAGGAAGCCCTGGCCATCGCGACCCACTGCGCGCTCACCGCTGACACTTTCGCTCCGGCGTGCTGCACGCGGTCAACCACGATGGCGACAGCGACAGCACCGGCGCGATCTGCGGCAACCTGCTCGGAGCTGCACTCGGTGCGGGAGCCATCGACGGCGACCTGCTCGAGGGGCTGGAAGGCCGCGACGTCATCACCCAGGTCGCCGACGACTTGCACGACGTGTTCGGCTGCGGCCTGCCGCC
>JASHSZ010000428.1 GCA_030040815.1 Streptosporangiaceae bacterium | reverse complement strand
CCCGTGACTTCCTGGTCGAGACCGGCACGGTCACCACATCCGGCGGTCGGCCGGCCCAGGTCTACCGGCGCGGGCCTGCGGTGCTGCTCTACCCGCCGATGCTGCGGCCGCGCGACCAGGGCGCCAGCCAGCGTCGCCCGGATAGCATCGAGTTTCCGGCGGCGAACAGCTGAGGAGGACGATGGTGTCCGGAGACTCACCACGGTTCCGCGCCGTGCTTGACCAGTTCGTCGGGTACACGCCCGGCAAGGCGGCGGCGACTGCTGCGAGCCGCACGTTCAAGCTCACGTCGAATGAGTCGCCGTACGACCCGCTGCCCTCGGTCCAGGCCGCCATCGCGAGGGCGGCCGGCTCCATCAACCGATATCCGGACAACACCGCTGCCGAGCTGATCGACGCGATCGCGACCCGGTTTGGCGTCCCGGCCGCGCACGTCGCGGTCGGCTGCGGCTCGGTCGGGATCGCACAGCAGCTGCTCGAGGCGGTGGGCGAGCCTGGCGCCGAGGTGCTCTTCGCCTGGCGGTCGTTCGAGGCCTACCCCTATCTGACCGACCTGGCGAACGCCACCTCGGTCCAGGTCCCGCTGCAGGACTTCCGTCACGATCTGCCCGCCATGGCTGCAGCCATCACGGACAAGACCAGGCTCGTGTTCCTATGCACCCCTAACAACCCGACGGGAACCGCCCTGACTCGCGGCGAGCTGACTGCTTTCCTCGACCGGGTCCCGCCGGACTGCCTGGTGGTCCTCGACGAGGCGTACGTCCAGTACGTCCGCGATCCGCAAGTGCCGGATGGGCTAGCCCTGTACGCCAGCCGGCCGAATGTGGCCGTGCTGCGCACCTTCTCCAAGGCGTACGGGCTGGCCGGCCTGCGGGTCGGTTACCTGGTCGCGCACGAGCCGGTCGCGGCCGCCGTCCGCAAGACCATGCTGCCATTCACGGTGAACTCGATCGCCCAGGCCGCCGCAGTCGCGTCCCTCGCGGCCGAGTCCGAGCTGCTGCAGCGGGTGGAGCTGGTGGTGAAGGAGCGAGACCGGGTGCGGCACGAGCTGATCGGCCAGGGCTGGACAGTGGCCCCCACGGAAGCCAACTTTGTCTGGCTGCCGCTTGGCGACCGGTCAACCGGGTTCACCGCGCACTGCGATGCAGCGGGCGTGACCGTGCGGCCGTACGTGCCGGATGGCGTCCGGGTCACGATCGCGGACCCGGAGGCGAACGAGGCGTTCCTCGCCGCCGCCGCGACCTACCCACACCGGGTGTAAGGGGCCGACCTCACGACCCACGCCTGCCTAGTTTGGCCGGTATTGCTCTGGTGGGACAGACTGGTGTCATGGGTCGTCGAAGGTGCCACGAGAGGGCGAAGCGTGCGCTCTGACCGGAGGCTGTACGTCCTCCACGAGAATCCGGATTGGTACGCACCCCTGGCCGCGGCCTTCGACCGGGCCGGGCTGCCGCACGAGCAGTGGCTGCTTGGCGACGGGGTGCTCGACCTCGATACGGTGCCGCCACCGGGCGTCTTCTGGTCTCGCATGAGCGCTTCGTCGCACACCCGCGGCCACCCGTTCGCCAAGGACCAGACCAGAGGGTTGCTCGCCTGGCTGGAGTCGCACGGGCGCCGGGTGGTCAACGGGCGGCGGGTCCTGGACCTGGAGATGAGCAAGATCGAGCAGCTCGCCGCCCTGCGAGCGGCCGGGTTCGACGTGCCGCGGACGGTGGCCGTGGCCAGCGCGACCGACCTGGCGGCGGCGGCGCGCAAGCTGCGCGTTCCCTTCATCAGCAAGCACAATCAAGGCGGAAAGGGCCTCGGAGTACGGTCGTTCGCGACCCACGCGGACTATGACGCCTACCTCGCCGGTACGGACTACGAGCCACCTGTCGACGGCATCACACTGCTCCAGGAATACCTGGTCGCTGCGCGGCCGGAGATCACCAGGGTGGAGGTCGTCGGCGGCACGTTCGTGTACGCGATCACAGCGGACACCGGCCGGGGCGGGTTCCAGCTCTGCCCGGCCGACGCGTGTGCGGTGCCAGCGGCGGGCCGGGCCGCCGAGTCACCGGCTGACGCCGCCGCGGGGCCCGAGCCCAGCCTATTCGCCCTGCGGCAGGGCTTCGAGCACGCGATCGTGGGCAGGTACCTGGATTTCGCTGGCAGGCACGGCATCGAGATCGCCGGCTTCGAGTTCATCGAGACCGTCGACGGACGGCTCGTGACCTACGACATCAACACCACGACGAACTACAACGCCGAGATCGAGGCCGCGGCGCCCCGGCCTGCCCTGGCGGCCGTGACCGAATTCTTCGGGCGGCTGCTCGCCGCGGGCGAATAGCGACACTGCGGAGACTGTGATGCGATTCGGGTACTGGATGCCGATCTTCGGCGGCTGGCTGCGGAACGTGGTCGACGAGGGCATGCCCGTGGCCTGGCCCTACATCCGCGACCTCGCTCGTGACAGCGAAGCGTTGGGGTTCGACCTGACCCTCATCGCCGAGCTGAATCTCAACGACATCAAGGGTCATCGCGCGCCCTCGCTGGACTGCTGGACGCTGGCACCCGCGATCGCCGCCGCGACCACCACGCTGGAGCTCATGCTCGCGGTGCGGCCGAACTATCACGCGCCGGCGCTGACCGCCAAGGCGCTGTCCACCCTGGACGTGATCGCGCCGGGACGGATCTCGCTGAACGTCGTGTCCTCGTGGTGGAAGGACGAGGCTGCGCAGTACGGTGCCCCGTTCGATGTGCACGATGCCCGGTATGCCCGGACGCAGGAGTGGCTCGACGTCGTCGGACAGCTGCTGCGGGAAGACACTGTCACCCACTCGGGCTCGCTCTACCAACTGGCTGGCACGGTGCTGGAGCCCAAGCCGTCTCGGCTGCCACGGGTCTACATGGGCGGCGAGTCGCCGACGGCCAAGGACCTGATCGCCGCACAGGCCGATGCCTACGTCATGCACGGGGACTCGCCCGAGGTGATCGCGGACAAAGTGGCCGATATGCGCGAGCGGCGAGCCGCTCTCGGCGGGCGGCCGCTGCAATTCGGCGTCTCCGGCTACGTGATCTGCCGGGACACCGAGGCGGCGGCACAGGATGAGCTCGCGCGGGTGCTGGACGTCCGGTCCTCGCCGGAGGCCTACGCCTCCTACCGCGACTTCGTCGAGGGCTCGCAGCTAGAGTCGCAGGTCTCGCTGGAGGAGTACAGCGTGTCGAACCGCGGCCTGCGCAGCGGGCTGATCGGCACGCCGGACCGGATCACCGAGCAATTGCGCGCCTACCAGCACGCCGGAGTCGGCCTCATGCTGCTGCAGTTCTCGCCGCAGCGGGAGGAGATGGCGAGGTTCAGCCGGGACGTGATCCGGTGCTGGCCGGGCTAGCCGTCTGGCCCGCCGGGCCGGGTCTGGTCCCGCCTGCTAGCCGACGACTTCCTCGACGATGTCGGCTCCGAGGGTGCTCAGCCGGGTGGCAACCGAGGCGTGGCCGCGGTCGATCAGGTAACCCGGCGCCACCGAGGTCTCCCCGTCGGCGGCAAGGCCAGCGAGGATGAGCGCGATGCCGCTGCGCAGGTCGCGAGCGATGACCTCGGCACCATGCAGTGGCGTCGGGCCGTGCACCAGCGCGACGTTGTCGGCAACCTCCACCTTGGCGCCCATCTTGTTGAGCTCCTCGGCCAGCGTGTAGCGACCGTCGAAGATGGTCTCCCTGATGTAGCTCGTGCCGTCCGCCAGGCAGGACAGGGCCATGATCGGCGACTGCAGATCGGTGGCGAAGCCGGGGTATGTGTCAGTGATCACGTTGATCGGGCGGAGCTGCCGGTCCCGGCAGACCTGCAGGATCGCGCCGTGGGTGGCGAAGTCGACACCCATCTGCTCCAGCTTCCAGCGCGCGACGCCAAAGTGCTCGAGTGACGCGCCGACCAGGCTGATCTCGCCGCCGGTGATCGCCGCCGCCACGGCGAATACGGCCGCGTCGATCCGGTCGGCCATGACGGTGTACTCGACGGCCGTGAGCTCCTCGACGCCCTCCACGGTCACGAAGCCAGTTCCGCCCCCCGTGATCCTGGCTCCCATCTTGGTGAGGAACGCGATGACGTCGAGCACCTCGGGTTCGAGGGCGGTGTTGTCGATGATCGTCGTGCCCGGCGCCAGCGAGGCAGCCATGATCAAGTTCTCTGTGCCGGTGTGCGATGGCGTGTCCAGGTACAGGTGCGCGCCACGCAGCCGGTCCGCCTTGATGCGGATGACGGTGTCGCTCTCCTCGACGATGGCGCCAAGCCGAGCGAAGCCGCGATAGTGGAAGTCCAGGCTGCGCGTGCCGAGGTTGCAACCCCCGATGCCCTCGATCGTGGCCTCTCCGAGCCGGTGCAGCAGCGCGGGCACGAACAGCACCGAGCCGCGGAACCGGCGGGCGATCTCGGCCGGCAGCACCGAGCTGGTCAGATCAGAGGCATCGACTACGAGGGTCCGTTCCACCTCGTGGAACTTGACCACGGCCCCGACAGCCTGGGCGAGTTCCACCGCGCGTCGCACGTCCTCGATCACCGGGACGTTCCGGAGCACGGTGCGGCCCTTCTCCGCCAGCAGCGACGCTGCGATCATCTTGAGCGCGGCGTTCTTGGCGCCTTGCACGAAGACAGTGCCCTGCAGCGGGTTGCCGCCGCGGACGATGTAGCGGGTATCTGGACCGCTCGTGGCCATCTGGCTGGAACTCCCGTCGGTTAGCTGCATCGCGCGGCTTCCCCGGTGCTCCCGGTCCCCTGCCCACGCAGGCGGCCGGCAACCATCCTCGGAGTTGCCCGGTTGAGACGACGTCAAGTATTCCACCGCAATCGCGTCCCCCAGACCATGACGGCACTGTTACGTAACGTAACTGAGAGCACTCGTAATGTGACTAAAGGGGGCTACCGGTATTAGCGCCAGCGCAGCCCAGTGATACGCTCGTACGCTGCCACGTAGGTCTGCCGGGTTTTCTCGACTATTTCATCCGGAAGTGCCGGCGGCGGCGCGCCGCTGCCGACGTCCCAGCCGGAAGCCGGGGAGGTCAGCCAGTCCCGGACGATCTGCTTGTCGAAGGACACCTGGCTGCGGCCAGGCTGCCATTTCTCGGCCGGCCAGAACCGCGACGAGTCCGGAGTCAGCACCTCGTCCGCCAGCCGGAGCGTCCCGGCGTCGTCAAAGCCAAGCTCGATCTTGGTGTCGGCGACGATGATGCCGCGCTGGGCCGCTACGTCGGCCCCGCGCTGGTACACCGCGAGCGTGACCCGGGCCAGCTCAGCCGCGGTGTCCTCGCCCACCAGCGCGATCAGTTCGGCAGCTGTCAGATTCTGGTCATGCTCGCCCTGCGGGGCCTTGGTGTCCGGGTCGAAGATCGGCCCCGGCAGCCGAGATCCGTCGGTGAGCCCAGCAGGTAGCTCGATGCCTGCGATGACGCCGTCGCGGCGGTAGTCCGCCAGGCCGGTGCCGGTCAGATAGCCGCGCGCGACGCACTCAACGGGGACCATCGACAGCGGCCGGCAGGTCATGGCGCGGCCAGCAAACTCGGGCGGTACCGGCGCGTCGACCAGATGGTTCGGAATGATGTCGGCGAGCTGGCTGAACCACCACAGCGAAAGCTGGGTCAGAATTTTGCCTTTTTCTGGGATCGGCTTTTCCAGCACGTAATCGAATGCAGAGATGCGATCGCTGGCGACGAGCAGCAATGTGCCGTCAGTGGCCTGGTAGAGCTCCCTGACCTTGCCGGAGTAAATGTGCCGAAGTCCGGACGTCATACGAGTTTTTCTAGGCGCTCGAATACCTCGCCCAGGCGGCGGACGTAGTGCTCGGGTGTGCAGATCTCGTCCAGCCGTGCCTCGTCGAGCTTGATGTCCCGACTCTCGGCCTGCGCGCGCAGCGTCTCCCGGAACGGCGTCCCTGATTGCCACGTGGTCATGGCGGCGGCCTGCACCAGCGTGTAGGCATCCTCCCTCGACATCCCGGCCGAGACCAGGTCGAGCAGGACGGCCGAGGTGTAGATGAGGCCGTGGCTTGACTCGAGGTTGGCCATCATCCGGGCCGGATCGACTGTCAGGCCTTCCATGATCCAGGTGGTCTCGGCGAGCAGGTAGTCCGTGGCGATGGCGGTGTCGGGCAGCGCGATCCGCTCGGTCGAGGAGTGGGACATGTCCCGCTCGTGCCACAGCGCGATGCCCTCCATGACCGGCACGACCTGGGCCCGCACCACCCTCGCCAGCCCGCAAACCCGCTCGGCCCGGACCGGGTTGCGCTTGTGCGGCATCGCCGACGAGCCCTTCTGACCGGCCGCGAACGGCTCGGCGAGCTCGCTCACCTCGGTCCGCTGGCCATGCCTGACCTCAAGCGCGATCGCGTCGCAAACGCTCGCGATGAGGGCCAGGACGGCCGCCCAGGTGGCGATTCCGTCCCGCATCACGACCTGGGTGGCCACGTCGGCTGGCCGCAGGCCGAGGTCGCCGAGGACCTCTGACTCGATGCCGGGGTCGATGTTGGAGTAGGTGCCGATGGCACCAGACAGCTTCCCGACCGCCACGGCCTGGCGTGCCCGCAGCAGTCGGTCCCGGCACCGGTGCATCGCGAAGGCGAAGTCGGCGACGCGGTGCCCCCAGACGTCTGGCTCGGCGTGGATGCCGTGGGTGCGGCCGACGCGGAGCGTCGCCCGGTGCGCGAGGGCGTGCTCCCGAAGCACGTGCAGCAGTTTCTCGCACCGGGCGGTCAGCAGATCGGTCGCCTGCGTGAGCTGGAGGGCCAGCGCGGTGTCCAGCAGGTCGGAGGAGGTCATCCCGTAGTGGACGTAGGCCGCTGCCTCCCGCGGAGTGGTGTTGTTGGCCCAGGCGGACAGGAAGGCGATCACGTCATGGCCGGTGACGGCCTCGAGCGCGGCCACCGCCTCCGCCGTCGGCGGCGGGGCCGCCGCCACGGGGCCGACCGCATCCGCCGGAACCGTGCCGGCCTTGGCCTGCGCGGTCAGTACCGCGGTCTCGACCTGGCACCAGAGCTCGTACTTGTGCGCCTCGCTCCAGACGTAGCCCATCTCCGGCAGCGTGTAGCGGTCTATCACGCCTCTATCCTGCCGCACCCGGTGCAGCCGGAGCGCGGTCGCCCGGCCCGCACGGGCGGCGGCTGCGCCTTCCGTCACGCCCGCGGGCGGCTGGCGGGCGCGGGCTCAGCCGCGATGTCGGTGCGATACCAGCCGCCGGGCATCGTGATGAGCGCGGCCGCCTGGTACGCCCTAGCCCTCGCCAAGGCGACGTCGTCGCCCGTGCCGACGACGTTAAGGACCCGGCCACCGCTAGCGGTGATCCGGCCCGCGCTGTCGCGGGTGGTCCCGGCGTGCAAGACATACGAGCCGGGAACGCGGTCGGCGGCGGCCAGGCCGTCGATCGCTGCACCGTGAACCGGGCTGGCCGGGTACCCTTCGGCGGCGATCACCACTATCACGGCCGCACCGGGCAGCCAGCTCACGGGCGCGGCGGTGGTCAGGTCGCCGTCAGCGCACGCGGCCAGCAAACCAGCCAGCGGGGTGGCGAGCCGGTCGAGCACCGCCTGGGTCTCCGGGTCGCCGAACCGGGCGTTGAACTCGACCACACGCAGTCCGCGTGACGTCAGGCTCAGCCCGGCATATAGCAGCCCGCTGTACGGCCTGCCGATCCTGCTCAGCTCGGCCAGGGCAGGCCGGATGACCTGCGCCAGCGTCTGCCCGGCCAGGTCCGCGGGTGCCCACGGCAACGGCGCATAGGCCCCCATGCCGCCCGTGTTCGGACCAGCGTTCCCATCGAAGGCCCGCTTGTAGTCCTGCGCGGGCAGCAGCGCGACGGCGGTGGCACCGTCGGCGAGCGCGAAGACCGAGACTTCCGGCCCGTCAAGGAACTCCTCGATCACGACGGTGC
>JASHSZ010000427.1 GCA_030040815.1 Streptosporangiaceae bacterium | reverse complement strand
AAGTGCACCGATGAGCCTTTGTTCGGGAGCGGGGGGGCGCTCGGCGAAACCCAGGAAACCTGCCCTGCGCTGACTACTACCGCGACACCGGCCAGGGCGCGCGAACGTGCCGCGGGTCACGGCGGCACTGTGCTCGGGGCACTAACTTCGCGCCTGGGTGCTATCTGTTACTCATGGTTAACGCCCGTAAGCGCACGGTGCATTGCCACAGTGGCGCGGATCACACTGGACAGGCGAAACTCAGCCCGGCGCGCTAGGGAACGGGGCAGCTGGCGGCCCGCCCGCGATGATCTCGGTGCCCCGACGCACGATCGCGTCGTTGCGGTTGCTGGACGTCAGGATGTAGAACCGCGAGCTGCGGATGCCCGCTACCACGGCCGCGGCGACGTCGGCAGCGTCGGCGCCCGTGGCGCTCAGCTGGTCGAAGCGCTCCGCGCTCGCTCGCTCGGACTCGGTGAGCGCAGCCGCGGGACCGGCCCACGCTGGCCGGTTCCGTGCCGAGGAGCCGAACCGGGTCCGCACCGCTCCCGGACAGAGCACGGACACGCCGACGTGCGGGGCGACCGACTGCAGCTGAAAGTAGAGCGTCTCTGACAGGGCGACGATGGCGTGCTTGGAGATGCCATAGGGCCCGAGCGCGCCAGCGAAGACCCCGAAGACCGAGGCCGTGTTCACCACGTGCGCGGCGTCCTGCTCCGCCAGCAGCGGGACAAACGCGCGGATGCCGTTGATCACGCCGCCGAGGTTCACCCGGAGCACCCACTCCCAGTCACCGGCGGGAATCTGCCACAGCAGCCCGTGCGGCCCGCCTACCCCGGCGTTGTTGCACAGCACGTGCACGGCGCCGAACTGGGCGATGGCCGCCTGACGCAGGGCCGCCACCTGCTCGGCCCTCGACACGTCGGTCGGCACGGGCAGCACAGCGCCGCCCCGGCCGGCCAGCGCGGCGCAGGCCTCGGTCAGGGCGGGCTCCTCGATGTCGGCCATCACCACGCGCATGCCCTCGGCCACAAAGCGCTCGCACAGACCGAAGCCGATCCCGCTCGCCGCACCCGTGACCACCGCCACCCGCCCAGGAGCCACGACATCCGCATTTCCTGTCATGCCGCCTGCCTACCAGCACGCGACGCCGCGAGCCATGTCTCGCGGACCAAGAATGTCCGCGCCACTGCGTGCGCCCTGCCTGTTTACGGCGGGGAGACGCCGAGTCTGCGCTGCTCGATGGCCAGACAGCGGTCCTCGACGTACAGCAGTCCTGCGCTCTCGGCGATGGCGCGCGCCTCCGCCGACACGATGCCTAGCTGCAGCCACAGCGCGGTCGCGCGCACCGCGACCGCCTGGCGGGCGACGTCAGCCGTTTGCGGCGCTGGCCGGAAAACGTCGACCAGGCCCACCGGCCGGGGCACGTCCCCGAGGCTGCGGTAGACGGGCTCGCCGAGGATCTGGTCAGCGTGCGGATTGACCGGGATGATGCGCCAGCCGTGCCGCTGCATGTGCGCGGGCACCGTGTGCGCCGCCTTGGCCGCGTGCGCGCTGGCCCCGACCACGGTGATGGTGTGGTAGCCGGTGAGGATGCGCTCGACGATCGAGTCGGTATCGGTCACGGAGCCACGGTAACTCCGAGCAGACTGGGCCCCGCACGCCGATGAGGGCACTCGCCGCGCCGAGGGCACTCGCCGCGCTGAGGGTCGTCAGGCCGGCCTGGGCGCGACGTGCCGGTCGTACCCGGCGATGAAGGCCACCAGGACGCACAGCAGGCCCAGGGCCGCCACCGCCGGCAGGCTCGCGCCGGCCGGCAGCAGCAGCACCGTCACGCCCGCGCCGACGAGCTGCGGCACTGACACCGGCCCGGCGGTGAGCCGGACGAAGGCCACCCGGCCGACCAGGTACAGCGCCACGCCCCCGTACAGGGCGATCGCCGCCAGCCAGCCGAAGGCCACCGTCGCGTGCGCCGGGCTGCCGGTGCTGACGTGACTGATCACCTCTTCCACTCCGGCAGCGAGGTACAGCGCGCCGGCGATGAGCGGCAGGTGAGCGAGGGTGTAGGCGTCTCTGGCCATCTTCGCGCGCCGGGCCGCGTCGGTCTGCTCCAGGGCCCGCTGCGCCGCGGCGGTACAGGCGGCGTAGAGCCACCACAGGGACACCACCATGGCCAGGCCAAGCACCGCCGCACCGATCACAAGCCGGTGGGTGATCGTGGTCCCAGCGCCCTCGCCCACCGCGATCAGCGTCTCGCCGAGCGCGATGATCATCACGAGGGTGTGCCGCTCGGCGAAGTGGCGCGGACTGCGCAGCCGGTAGCCCCGCACCCCGGAGCTACCCCTGCCGCCGCTGAAGTCGACCGTGAACGCCACGGCCCACGCTGCGGCCTGCGCAGCGCCGCCGATCACCGCGCCGAGGATGATCGCGATCAGGGCGAGTGACTGCGGGACCGTGTCGAGCAGCAGCTGGCTGCGGACCAGTCGCTCCCCCGCAGTTGCCCGCAGGTACAGGGCTAGGTAGATCACCCGCGCGACCGCGAACGCCACCGCCAGCACCACGGGCGGGTCGAGCGGCGCGTGGTCGTCCCACGCTTCCGGCATGACGAGCCCGGCCACGAAGATCGCCGCCATCGACACCGTCACCCCGGCCCGCAGCAGGCCGGTGTCGGCACGAGTCTGGTTGCCGACCCAGGCGTAAGCGGACCAGGTCGACCACAGCAGCAGCACGAGCAGGCTGCCCTCGGCCAGGCTCTCCCACGTCAGCGGGGTTGTGATGAAGTTCGTCACCCGGATGACGGCGAACACGAAGACCAGGTCGAAGAACACCTCGAAGCTGGTGACCTGGTGGGCTTCCTCGGTGAGCAGCGGACGCCGCAGCAGCCCCGTCACGGCCAGCACACGGCTGCCAGCACCCACCGCAGGTGTCCTTTCGGTCTGTCCGGGGCAGGTTGTGCCCGCTTGGGACTAGTCCGACGCCCGCCCTGGCCTGCCCAGACCGGTGACGGCCTGAGCAGGCCGGTCTCGGCGCGTCGCGCTGCCAGCAGCCCGGCCGGCCGTGATCCACTCATGGCAGGCGTTTGCCGCAGCCGGTGCCGGGGAGGGGATCCTGATGAGCCGCTGGCCTGCGATCATGATGGGAGCCGTCACCGCCGGCACCCTGGCGCTGGCCAGTTGCGGCAGCAGCCAGCCGGGCGCGGCTAGTAAGCACGCGGTCACGCCGAGCGGCCCGGCTGCGTCCTCGGCATCGGGCTCGCACCCAGCGGCCACCGCTCCGGCGCCTGGCGCCAGCTCGGGGGCGGTTGTGAGTCTGCAGAGCAGCGCGCAGGCGCCGTTCACCGGTGACACCGTCATGCTGAGGATTCAGGCGGCCGCAGGGCAGCCCAGCCCGCAGTGGCTCAGGCTCGCCACCGCGACTGTGGCGCTCGGCGACGGGACGACCGCCACGGTGACCGGCAAGTGCGAAGGCGCATCGCTGCCGCCGCCGAGTGCGGGCCTGCTCGTCCGGCACGTCTACCGCCACTCCGGCGTCGTCAGCCCCAGCGTGACGGCTGCCACCGTGTGCGGCCGAGCTGCCCAGACCGAGGCGAGCCTGGCCGGAGCGTCGCTGTCGCTGCGCGTGCTGCCCGCCGCGCCAGCCGCGAGCGCGTCCTGGCCGCAGTGCCGCCAGGCCGAGCTGACCGTGGCGGCCACCGGGGAAGGCGCGGCGCTCGGCCACGTCGGCGTGCTGTTTACCCTGCGCAACACCTCGTCGGTGAGCTGCCGGCTCGACGGCTACCCAGGCCTGCAGCTACTCGACAGCACCGGCCGGGCGCTGCCGACCACAGTGGTGCACGCCGTGAGCGGGGCCTACCTGTTCCCGGCCGTCGTGCCGCACTCGGTGGCGCTGGCGCCGGGCGCGGTCGGCAGCTTCGATCTGCAGTACTACGCCAGTCCGGTGGGCGCGGCAGCCAACCAGCCATACGCCACGGCATGCCCGGCGGCAACGCAGGTCGAGGTCAGCATGCCGAACACCGCCGGCCACTCCGTCGTATCGGCCAGCATGGCGCCGTGCGAGGGTCAGGTGGTCGTCTCCCCCATCGTGCCCGGCGCGCAGTGGCTGGCGCCCTAGCACACGGCGGGTCCGCCGCAAGGCGGGTGACAGACTGGACAGATGCGATATGTCATCCTCGGGGCCGGGGCGATCGGCGCCACGATCGGCGGACGGCTGGCCGAAGGGGGCTGCGACGTCACCCTCGTTGGGCGCGGTGAGCACGCAGCAGCGGTGAAGCGGAACGGGCTCGTCCTGGCGCTGCCGGATCGAGTCAGTCGACTGCCGATTCCCATGCTCACGATGGACGAGCTGCGCCTGCATGCCGCTGACGTCCTGATCCTGGCGGTCAAGTCGCAAGACACCGCGCACTTGCTGAACCAGCTGGCCGCCGTCGGCGTGGAGGATGGCGCCGGAGTCGGCGACCTGCCCGTGTTCTGCGCGCAGAACGGGGTCGCGAACGAAGACGCCGCGCTGCGCTACGTGGACCGCGTGTACGGCGTATGCGTCAACCTGCCGGCGACGCACCTCGAGCCGGGCGTCATCGAGGCGGCTGGCTCCCCGGTAAGCGGCATCCTGCAACTGGGCCGCTACCCGGCCGGCCCGCCGGACGACCTGGTGCAGGCGGTGGCTACGGACCTCGGCCGCTGCGGGCTCACCTCGTCGGTGCATGCCGACGTCATGCCGTGGAAGCGCGCCAAGCTCCTGTCGAACCTCGCGAACGCGCTGCAGGTGCTGTGCACAGGCGGCTTCCAGCGGTGGGCTCCAGCCGACGGCGCCCTCGGCGAGGTGATGGCGCAGCTGCGCGCTGAGGCCCTCGCGTGCTTCGGCGCGGCCGGCTGGACCGTCACCGATGCCCGTGCCTACCGGGCCGGGACGAGCGGATTCGAGATTGTGGCGGTCTGCGGCCGGCCGCGCAGCGGCGGGTCGACCTGGCAGAGCGTGCAGCGCGGCCTGCCCACAGTCGAGACCGACTTCCTCAACGGCGAGGTCGTGCGGCTTGGCCGGCTCCACGGGGTGCCCACGCCGGTCAATGCCGCGGTCCAGGCCCGGATGCGGGAGATCACCCGGCGGTCCCTCACGCCACGCAGCATCGAGCCTGCCGACCTGCTGGCGCGCTAAGCCGCGAAAGCGGAGCTTCCGCAGCCCGGCAACGTACTCGACACGCTGTTCGCGGCGGCCAGAAGATGAGCACACCTGCCGCCGGCAGATCTTTCCGCCCCGAGGGAGTACGTCTCGAATGGATACCCGACCCGTCTACACCCTGAGCTCGAAGCCTGCGGTCCTTGCCAGTCATGACGAGGCGGTAGAGCGCGCGCGAGCGCTGCGGGACACGCTGCGCGAGCGTCTTCCCCAGGGTCAGGATTTGCGACGGCTCCCAGACGAGACCGTCGCGGACATTCTGGAGTCGGGCCTTTACGGCGTGATGAAGCCGAGCCGCTACGGCGGCTCAGAGCTCGGCACTGAGACCATGATCGACGTGACGGTTGAGCTCGCCTCCGCCGATCCGTCGGTGGGCTGGGTGTACATGCTGTGGACCGCCCACATGTGGATGCAGGCGATGTGGCCGGAGAAGGCGCTGGACGAGATGTGGGAGAACCCCAACACCCTCGCCTCCTCCGTGGTCTCCACCACCGGCGATGTCGTCGCCGTTGACGGCGGCTACCAGTGGAACGGGCGCGGCTTCTTCTCCTCCGGCGTCGACCACTGCAACTGGCTCACCGCACTCGTCCCCATCGTCAGGGACGGCGAGCGCGCCGAGATGCGGTGGCTGCTCATCCCGCGCGAGGACCTCGAGATCGTCGACGACTGGTACACGCTCGGCCTGCGCGGCACCGGCTCCAAGACCATCGTGTTCCACGACATATTCATTCCCGAGTACCGGACAGTGACACGGCTCGCAGTAGCAGCCGGCGAGGCGCCGGGGCGCGAGGTGAACACGCATCCCATGTACGGCGCACCCGAGCCGGCTAACTTCACCGGGGCGATGTCCGTCCCAGCGATCGGCGCCGCGGTAGGACTGGTCGAGCTATTCACCGAACGCATGGGCTCGCGGATCCAGGTACCTGAGGACACCAACAGCCCCTACCTGCCGGAGGGGATACCGCAGACGATGGCCCGGCTCGCGCACGCCTCCGCCACCATCGATTCCTGCCGGGCGCTCATGCTACTGAACGCCCAGCGCTACGCCCGGCGGCCGGTCAGCCAGGTGCCGATCGAGGAGGACATGCGGCTGCGTCGCGACACGACGTTCACCGCACAGCAGGCGCGCCGGGCGGTGAATGTCCTCTACGAGGAATCCGGCGGGAGCGCGCTCTCGGAAAAGTCCCTGCTCCAGCTGTTCTGGCGGGACACGAACGCCGCGGCTGCGCATCGCGGGCTCATGTGGGACTGGCAGAGCGGACTGTGGGCGAAGGCCGCACTCGGGCTGCCGATGCCGCCGCTAACCTAGTGTCCCCCGCACGGTCCTGACCATGACCGAGTACACGATCAAACCGCTCGATGGCGAGACGTGGGATGCCTTCGCCCGGCTTCTCGATAAGCACAAGGGCGCCGGCTTCGGGGCCGGTTGCTGGTGCACGTGGTTCCATCCGCGCACCGAGACGGAGAACGAGGGCGAGACTGGGCGGGCTTGCAAGGAGCGGCTGGTCCGCGACGGGAAGGCGCACGCCGCCCTGGTATTCGACGGCGGCGTCGCGGTGGCCTGGTGTCAGTTCGGATCACCGGCCGAACTCCCGAGCATCCATCACAAGAAGGAGTACGAAGCAGGCCTCATATCCCTGCCCGACTATCGCCTCACCTGCATCTTTGTGGACCGAAATTACCGGCGCGAAGGGCTGGCCAGAGTCGCGGTCGAGGGCGCGCTTGACCTGATCGCGAGGGCAGGCGGCGGAGTCGTGGAGGGCTACCCGCATGACACAGCGGGAAAGAAGATGTCGTCAACCTTTCTGTACAACGGCACACGCAGCATGTACGAGAAGGCAGGCTTCGAGTACGAACGCCCCAAAGGCAAGAACAACTGCGTGATGCGCAAGGTGGTCCCGCCTGCTTAGCTCGCGTCGTGCCGGCCGGGAAGTTTGCTTGTGTTCTGTGACACTCGATCGGTGTCAGCAACCTTCCGCTGCTGTCTATCTCGGCCCACGCCGATCGTCGTCAGGGCAGTGACGCGGAAGGAGATCGCAGCAGTGAAGTACATGATGCTTGTCTGCACCGATACCGAGCCGGACTCCGACACCAGCGACGTGCCTGACATCGACGACTGGGTGGCCAGGAACGACGCGCTAGGCCGTCGGCTCCAAGGCAGCGTGCTCGCCCCGGTCTCCTCGGCGACCACCGTGCGGGTCCGGGATGGCCAGGTCCTGCTCTCCGACGGCCCGTTCGCCGAGACCAAGGAGGCCATCGTGGGCTTCGACCTGCTCCAGTGCACGGACCTGGACGAGGCCATCGAGGTCGCCCGGACGCACCCGATGGCGCGCCACGGCCGCATCGAGATCAGGCCGCTCGCTGACTTCGAGCAGTAGCGGCCTCAGCCCGTCGGCGGCCGGCGAGGACGGTACCGATCAGGTAGCAAGCGAGCGCGAGCGCCCACAGCCCGGCCATGATCATCGAGCTGAGCCCCTTGCCGTAGATCAGGAAGCTGGCTCCGTTGAAGCCAGCACCGATGATCGCGAGTGCGCCGAGGATCGCGACCGTCCGGCCGGCGCGGCTGCCCGTCCGCCACGTCAGGGCGACGGCGGCGAACGCAGCAACGACGAGCGCCAGTCCGAACGCGGCGTGCGCCGCGGCCCAGGCTGGACCGCTGGCGATCAGCCAGCCGAGGCCGGCAGCCGATCCGGAGAAGTAGTTGGCAGCGTTCGCGCCCGGATGCCGCGCGGGAGGACGACATAGACGTTGTCGACCATGCCGAGTAGGTACTGGATCAGCAGCAACAGGCACGTGACGAGGTTGACCGCGAGGCCGCGCCGCATGTCGCCGCCCCCTTATCAACAAGATCGCGGACGAGCACATCGGCTGCGGTGGTGCAGGCCGGGGCCAACCGGGCAGTAGCCCGCGGGCTGAGACCGCTCAGCCTGGGTAGATTCAGCCCGGGGCGGTCGCGGCGGACTCGGGGAGTGGTGGGCATAGTTGTCCGACTTGGCAGCTATTGTGCTCGGCCTCGCCGCAGCGCTCGTGCTGGGCATCGCGTCCGTGGCCGACCAGCGCAGCACCAAGCGCGTGCAGCGTCGTCGCGCGCTGAATCCCAGAATCTTCCTCGACCTTGTCCGGCAGCCGCTGTGGCTGGCGTCCATCGGCGGGACCGTGATCGGCTTCGCCTTGCAGGTGCTGGCACTGCGGTTCGGGCCGCTTGCGCTCGTCGAGCCCCTGCTGGTCTGCGACCTGATCTTCGCCGTGCTGATCAGCTCCGCGCTGAGACACCGGTATGACCCGACGCTGCTCGGCGGTGTCCTCGCCACCGCCGCGGGAGTAATCGGCTTCCTCGCCATCGGCAGGCCCACGAACGGGCATTCCAGCGTCGGGTTCCTCGTGGTGCTGCCGCTCGGTGCCGGGCTCGCCGCCGCGGTCGTCGGCTGCCTGATGGTCGCGCGGCGCAGCGAGAGCCTGCGGCCGCTTGCGCTGGCGCTGGCCTGCGGCATCTCCTACGGGGTCTCGGCTTTCCTGATCAAGCTCGTGGTCTCGCACACCGGTGGTCTCGCGGGCATCCTGACCGACTGGCCCATCTACGCCCTTGCCATCGTCGGCCCGCTGGGCTTCCTGCTCAACATCGACGCGTTCCAGACCGGCGCGGTCATCGCGCCCGTCATGGCGATCATCACGGTCTGCGACCCGCTGATCTCCATCGCGCTGGCCGCCCTCTGGCTGGACGAGAAGCTCACCAGCACGGCATGGGCCATCGCGGGCGAGGTCATCTCGCTGGTCGTGATGAGCGTCGGCATCGTCGTTGTCGCGCACCGGGCGCCGCACCTGGCGCCGGGAGCCAGGGCCAGGGACCAGCCCCACCCTGACCCCAGCCCCAGCCGCTAGCGCCGCGCGAGCTCCGGAAACTCGACCGGCACCGCGCCGATGACGCCGAGGCACTCGACGAAGAAGTAGATCGTCTTGAAGAACTCGAGCAGGCTGCCCTCCTCGAGCAGGATCTTCCGGTACATGACCGTGCGCTGCGGATCGTAGCCGTCGTGCAGCGCCCGCCAGTCCGCATAGTCCATGCCGAGCACGTAGGTCGCCTCGAGCGGGTCATCGGGCCCGACGATCTGGCAGTCGGTGACCGTGCCGCCACCCCACCGGACGAGCAGGTAGGCCGGTCCGCCCCCGAGCTCAGCCGGCAGGTCACGGCACCCGAGTGCCCACGACGCCGGGTACATGCTCTTGATCAGCTCGAAGAAGTCCCAGTACTCCTGCAGCTTGCCTTCCTTGACCTGCTCCGACGGGCCAGCGACAAGCGCGTCCCTCACCGCGTCGGCCCATTCCTTGCTGAAGAACCTCGGCTCAGGCATGGCTTACCCTCCCGCCAGCTGCGGCTGCACGAACTGCAGCATCTCTTCGATATCCGGAGCCAGGTCGATCCCGACGTCGTTCAGCTTCCGCCGGAGCTGCTGGAAGAACAGCACGGTCACCTCGTCCTCGGTCCAGCCCAGCGGCTCGAAATAGATCCGCCGGCTCGCCACCCCGGCGAGCGAGAGAATGGTCCGCAGCGTGTCGTGGATCTCGTTGATCATCGTCGGGTCCTTGCGGACCGCGTCCTGCAGGTACTTCATGCCGCCCTGGACGTGCCGCGACTCGTCCCGGCAGGTCGCGGTGAACCCGGTGTAGTAAGCCGGCAAGAAGCCACGCCAGCGCGCGTACGACAGCGTCACCTTCATAACCGACAGCGCCAGAACGCCCTCGATCCACAGGAAGTAGGTGGTCCCGTACCGCACCCGGGCCCGCTCGTCGTACGGGTTACGGCGCAGCTCTTCGGCCTGGTAAGCGAGCAGGCCGAACGGCCCGACGAACGTCTCCGACACCCACGGGAACGACGCGTCGAGAAGGCTCATGATGTCGTCGCCCTGCATGCCGACGACCTCGCGGTAGAACCGGTCGAAGAAGACGGTGTGCCGCGCCTCGTCCTCGATCTGCGCGGCGATGTGCAGCTTCTCCTCTTCGCTGGCCCCGATCATGAACACCGGCAGCTCGATCTCGACCTGCCGTTCTCCATGATGGAACCCGGACGAGATCGCGATGAACGACTCCCGCTCGTCGGCGCTCATCTTCTCGTTCCAGTCGATCTTGTCCTGGGTGAAGTCGAGTTCGTAGACGTCCCACCGCTGCTTCAGGTACTTGCGATACAGGGTCGTGAAGTCCGGCAGCGACTTCAGGTCCCGGTGGACGTACTCGATGACGTCGTCGATGTCGACGTCCAGCACCGCCTGAAGATCGGATTCCTCGATCTCCCGTACCTGCTCGTCGCTCAGGGCACGTGGTCCTTCGCGCAGCACCGCCGTGGGACTCTTGCGATCCGTCATGTGGCTCCCTCCTCTGCCATCTTCCGAGCGCGTGCGGCGCTCTAGGGTTGCTGTCCAACCAGCTGCATGTTGTGGTCTCGGGCCGCGCCTGACGACGCCACAGCGCTTACGACGCGCGTCAAGAGCGCGGTCCACTCCTCGTCATCGATCGGATGCAGGTCGGCCGGCAGCAGCGAGCTGCCCAGGGCGAGCAGCAGGCAGAAGTGGGCCACCGCGGCGGGCGACACCGCGGGATCCACTTCGCCGTCGGCCTGGCCGGCCTCGATCAGCCCGGCCAGCCAGTCGGCCCGCTCGGCCGTGTAGTCCCGCATCGGCCCGGCCACGTCGCTGTCCCGGCGGGCCGCCATCAGCGCCTCGACGATGAGGTAGCCGCGCGAGTCGCACCGCCGCGGCAGCGACCGGCCGGCCTGGAGCAGCAGTTCGGTGACGGGCCTGCCGGGATCTGCGGCCAGCAGGTCGGCCAGCTCCCGTCGGCCGTGCGCGCGCAGCGCGGCCAGCAGCAGCTCCGCCTTGGATTCGAAGTGCGCGTAGAGGGCGCCGTTGCTGACCCCCGCCGCCACCGCGATGTCGGCGACGCGCGTGCCGTCGTACCCGCGCTCGGCGAACACGTCAGCCGCAGCGCGTAGCAGCCGCTCGCGGGTTTGGTCCGCCGTGACACCAGCTATCCGACCCATAGCGGTATTAAAATTCTCTTCATTTGATTGGTCAATGACGGCAGGGCAGTGAATTCCCTCGCGCACCCGGCCTCGTGCGGCTGCGACACGATTACACACAGCTATCAATCGAATGCGATACGTGAGACAGTGCCTCTGACTGGTCGCAGCGGGCCAGCCGGGGACACCCCCGCAGCCAGCGATAACCGGGGAGACGGAACGTGGCTGACGCCGATGCTGGGCGCGCACCAGCCGCAGGCTGCGCGGGCTGCGCCGCGATGCGGCACTTACTCGCAGCGGTGCATCAGGCGCTCAGCCTGCCCGCTCCCCAGCGCCACAGCGAGCGGCTGCAGCACCTCGCCCTGCTGGAACAGCGCGCGGGAGTCGCGGTGGCGAGCATCGGCCGGCTGCTCGCCGACCCGCGGAGCGGGGAACTCGACTTCATCTCCGAAGGCGATCACATCCTGCACCAGATCGCCGACCTGCCGCCGGACAGCTACCGCCACCAGCCCGACTAGTGCTGACTCAGGCCGCCAGCGTGCCGAGGGCCGACAAAATAAACAGCGTGACGCCGACGTCGTTCGTCCGGTCCACCACCCGGCTGGCCGTGGTGCCGTTCGTGCCGGAAATCAGCTTGTACCAGGCCGATGACATCTACGCACTCTGGGCACAGACCGAGCGCCACCTCGGCCGAGCCGGGCTGTCGCCGCCGTTCTGGGGGGCCCCGTGGCCAGGCGGTCAGGCACTGGCCCGGTACCTGCTCGACCACGCGGCGCTGGTGGCCGGCCGTATCGTGCTGGACTTCGGCTCCGGCTCGGGCCTGGTGGCGATCGCAGCCGCCAAGGCCGGCGCGGCCCGCGTCATCGCCTGCGAGCCGGACCCGCTCGGCCGCGCCGCGATCATACTCAACACGGCGGCCAACGGCGTGCCGCGGCCCGCCTGCGTTGATGACGTCGGCGCGGCCGACCCTGCCCCGGAGGTGGTGCTGGCGGGCGATGTCTGGTACGACCGGGAATTCGCCAGCCAGGCCTCCGCCTACCTGGACACGGCGTCGGCAGCGGGTGCCAGCGTGCTGACCGGGGACATCGGCCGTCGATACTTCCCGCGTGGCCGGTATCGCTGCCTGGCGAGCTACCAGGTCCCGGCCAGCATCGCCCTCGAGGGCAGGCCCGTGCTCACCGCGTCGGTGTGGCAGGCGAACGGGACAACTGGCTCGCCCGGCGTTTGACCCGCCGCTGGCCAGGGCACCGGCCAGGCATGGAGTACCTGGTCAGCATGACCACGCACGTGCCGGACGGGACGCCGGCCGAGGCGATCGACGACGTCCGCGCCCGCGAAGCCGCTCACACGCGCGAACTGGCGGCGCAACGGCACGTGCTGCGGCTCTGGCGTCCGCCGCTGCGGCCAGGAGAGTGGCGCACGTTCGGGTTGTTCGCCGCGGCCGACGCCGACGAGCTGGGCAAGGTCCTCGCGTCCATGCCGCTGCACGTCTGGCGCACCGACGTGGTCACGCCGCTAGGACGGCATCCGAACGACCCCGAAGCCGAGCCGACCACAGTCGGCCCGGAGTTCTTCACCATCTTCACGCGAACCGTGCCGGACGGCACGCCGAGCCAGGACGTCGCGGACGCCGAAGCGCGCGAGGCCGTGCGGGCCAATGAACTCGGCGGGCAGCGGCACCTGCTCCGGCTGTGGGTGCTGCCAGGCGAGGGACGCGCGCTCGGCCTGTGGCGCTCCCAGGATGTCACTGAGCTGCAAACCTTCCTGGACTCGCTGCCGCTGAGCCCGTACCAGACGGTGGACGTCACGCCCCTGGCCGAGCATCCGAGCGACCCGCCGATCGCCCGGAGGTGACGGGCGTCATGGCCAGGAACGATCAGCGTGTCGCCATCATCACGGGGGCCTCGCAGGGCATCGGCGCTGGCCTGGTCGACGGCTACCGGCAGCGAGGCTGGGCCGTCGTCGCCAACGCGCTCGCCATCAAAGCGTCCGACAACCCGGACGTCCTCACGGTCCAGGGCGACGTCAGCGAGCCGGAAACCGCCGACCGCATCGTCAGCGCCGCGCTCCGCCGGTTCGGGCGGGTCGACACGCTCGTCAACGACGCCGGCGTGTACATCGGCAAGCCCTTCACCGACTACACCGCGGCCGACTACGCGACCGTTGTCGCCGTCAACCTCACGGGGTTCTTCAGCATGACTCAGCGGGTCGTTCCGGAAATGCTGAAGAACTCCGGCGGGCACGTCGTCAACATGGCGGCCACCGTCGCCGAGAACGCCGACTCCGCGGTGCCGGCGGCGCTCGCCGCGCTCACCAAGGGCGGCCTCGCGGCGGCCACCAGGTCCCTCGCCATCGAGTACGCCAGTCGGGGAATCCGGTTCAACGCGGTGTCGCCCGGCATCATCCAGACACCGCTCCACGACCCGGACAGCTATGCCGCCGGCGCGGCGCTCGTTCCGATGGGGCGCGTCGGCCAGGTCGGCGACGTCGTCGACGGCGTCCTGTTCCTGGAGTCCGCGCCATACATCACCGGGGAGACCCTGCACATCGACGGGGGCCAGGTCGCGGGCCACACCACCCGCTGACGGCCAGCGGGCCGACCCGAGGACTCCCGTGTGCCATCGGCGGCCGTACGCCGACGTCCCAGGCTGCCGGCGGGCCGGGCCGGACGGCCCGGCCCTCGGCCTGCGGACTGCTGGTTGCTTGCCTGCGCTCGCGCTCAGCCAGCAGGCGGCTGCGTCGGATGCTCGTTCGGCGGCCCGAGGTACGGGAACTCGCTGCTCAGGTCGTTGTGCGGGGACAGACCGTCCGGCCCGATCTTGCCGTTGCTGAGCCAGGCGAACCGGTTGCTGTAGACGTCGTCGGTGAGACTCCGCCCGTTGGGGTAGCTCGCCGGCTTGGTGCGGTCGTAGTGCAGGATGTCGGGCAGCACCTGGAGGACGGCAGCCCTGGCGTCGGCGGGCTGGTACCCGCCCATCTTCTCCAGCAGCTCCGACCAGGGCCCTAGGTAGTTCTGCACGTCGTCGGCGGGCTGCCGCGCGTTGTACTGGTCCTTCTCGTCGTCGGGGTTGACGAACGGGTTGATGGTGGGATGCCCGCCGCGGTCCATCTGGGCGAGCGTCCCGTTCTTCCACAAGCTGACGGTGGCCCACACGCCGATTTCCGGCCTCGGGCTCAGCATGTCGTCGGGCATCTGCAGCGCGATGGACAGCACGTTCGAGCCGGCGAAGGTGTCGTGACCGGTCCACTGGAAGCCATGCAGGGCGCCCTCGGCGTCGGCGAAGAACGGGTCGCTGCGGACCCCGGCGAACATCCGCGCCGCACCCGACCGCAGCGCGCGCGGGTTGCCGTCAACGCTGACCGGGACCGATCCCAGCAGCACCTCCTCCGGCGGCTCGGGATCGGCCGCCTGGCTCCCGGCGGAGTAGTAGGCGGTAGCGGTCTGGCTGCCGTTCTCCGGCGGCGAGAACAGGAACCGGAGCGACGCGTCCGCCTCAGCGTCGCCGTCCGTGTCGATGTTGAGCCGGTAGATCGCGTCGGGGTGGAACATGCTGTCGGCCCGGAACGGGTCGACGTCCATGATCAGCACGGTCTGGCCTGGCTCGTGCGGTGCCTCGAAGGCGAAGACGTCCGTGAGATCGAGCCTCGGGTCGCCACCGGGCGATTTGATGTTGGCCGCACTGAAGTGATTCGACATCAAAGCCCCCTAATAGTCGGCTTTGCTCCGATCGGCTGCCCTGGTTACGCCCATGACGCGGTAATCCAGGGACGCCATAGCCATCAGCCTGCCCCGTGGCCGGCCGTTTGCACCCATGACTGTCACCGGCCCGGCCCGGCCTGATCGCCGGGCCGGCTATCCGGCGAGGGAGCTGGGAGACCCGGCGTCGTACTCGGCGATCCAGCCCTCGCCACGCCCGGTGACGTCAGCGCGGAACCGCTTGCGGACCGCGATGGTCACGTCCCGCCGCAGCGCGGCGATCGGCGAGACAAGGTGGTTGTCGTCGCCTCTCGACCGGGACGTGAGCACCACGCGGCTGGCGCGCGGCCGCCGGGATCGCTCGTAGAGCTGCAGCGCGGCGCTCGGATCGTCGCCGAGCTTGTCCAGCGCGGCGGCAAGGATGCACCCGTCCTCGATCGCCTGGCCAGCGCCCTGGCCGAGGTAGGGCAGCATCGGATGCGCCGCGTCGCCGAGGATCGTGGTGCGGCCCTTGGTCCAGGCCGGGATCGGGTCGCGGTCGTAGAGCGCCCACTTGTACCAGATATCGCCCGCCGCGAAGATCTCCTGCAGCGACGCGTGCCACCTGCGGTACCGCTCCTGGATCTCCGCGCGATCACACTCGGCGATCCAGGACTCGTGCTGGTAGGTCGCGTCCTCGTAGTGGGCGACGATGTTGACGAGCTCGCCGCGGCGAACGCCGTACACGACCAGCGTGCCGTGCGGCCCGAGCCAGAGCCCCTCATAGGGCTCCAGCTTTCTCGCCGGCAGCTTCGCGACCGGGATGACGCTGCGGTAGCAGATCCGCCCGGTGAACTGCGGCGCGTCCGGGCCGAACAGGCTCGTGCGGACAGCGGAGTGGATTCCGTCTGCGCCGACGATGACGTCGGCCTCGATCTCGGTGCCATCGCTGAAGCGTGCAGCCGCGCCGGAGGCGCCCGTCGTGACCGCCTCGCAGCGAGCGCGGAGGGTCACCACGTCGGCGGGAACGGACTGCGCGAGCACGTCGAGCAGGTCTGCACGGTGGATCGTGCAGCCGTTCGCCCCGAATCGCTGCGCTGCCAGCGTGGCGTCCGTCTTCGAGATCACCCGGCCTTTCCACGTGCGCAGCAGCTGGACCGGGGCGTGGTATCCGAGGGCACGGACCGGCTCCTCGAGGTCGAGTGACCGCAGCGCCTTCATGGCGTTCGGGCCGAGCGCGACCCCGGCACCGATCTCCTTGAGCTCGGGGGATGACTCGTAGACGCGCACGTCGAGCCCGCGGCGCAGCATCGCTCGCGCCGCTGTCAGCCCGCCGATGCCGCCTCCGATCACCACGACCCGTAGCTTTTGATCCACGTCTGTCTCCCGATCACTGGCCGGACGCATCGGCGCGCTGAGGGCATGTCTACCGTGCTAGCGCGTGCCATGCCAGGCATAGCGGGAGGGAACGGGCTCGCGGGCGATCGCAGTCCGGCTACCGCGCGGCGTAACCGGTGACCTTCTCCACCGTCATCCGGACGGCGACGCGAACCGCTCCCGGCCGGTCCTGGCCCGGATTCCTGCCGTCGTATTTCCAGGACAGCTCGGTGTCCAGCCGATGGTCGACGTCTTCGGTGATCGTGACCCGGCCGCGCAGCTCGACGTAGTT
>JASHSZ010000426.1 GCA_030040815.1 Streptosporangiaceae bacterium | reverse complement strand
GCGGCGTCGAACTCGGCCGCGCCCGCCCAGGCGGGCGCGTACACGACTACCTCGTCGGGCGGCAGCCGCAGCGCCAGCGCATGCACGAACGACTGGATCCCGCCGCGGCGCGGCGGGTAGTCGTTGGTGACGATCAGCACCTTGGTCATGCGCCCTCCGCGCCCGGAATCTCGCCGCCGACCGACGGCGTCTCAGCCCGGCAGGACGATCATGCTACCGACTCGCCAGTCGGGACCCGGTCGGCGACTCGGTGCTGCGCAGGCGGCGGGCCGCCTGCTACGGCTCAACAGCGCCGTCGTAATTTTCGGAGAACCACCCGGTGAAAGTCGTCAGTTCAACGTCTTCGCCTGTTTGCGGCGCGTCGATCAGATCGTTGTTGCCCACGTAGATGGCGACGTGGGATTCACCGGCGAACTCCATGATGTCGCCCGGCTCGAGGGTGCTGACGTGGGGGAGGTCGTCCCACTGCTCATAGGTGGTGCGTGGGATGGCGATGCCGGCGGCTGCCCAGGCCGCCTGGGTGAGCCCGGAGCAGTCAAAGCCGTCCGCGCACGGACCGGTGCCGCCGTAGACGTACGGGCAGCCGAGCTGGTCGTACGCGAACTGGACGGCCGTGTCCGCCTGGGTCCCGGTGGGACCGGTATAGACCGCCGAGGTCAAACCGCTGCCCGGCTCGAGGGAGGCAACCTCGGCGGCGGAAAGCTGAGCCACCAGGCTGTTCTGCTGCGAGATCAGCTTGTTCATGGTGGCCCGTTGCGTGGCCAGGCTGTCGTCGAGCTGCGCTATGCCCGCCTTGGTGCGCAGAGCGAGGATCTCGGTAGCGCGCAGCTGCCTCGCCTCGAAAAGGAAGTCGTGGATCTGCGCGCTGTTGATTGTCGACAGCTCGAGCAGGATCGAGGACTGGTTCAGGATCAGCTGCGGCTTGCCCGACGTCAGCAGCGCGAGTGACGTGTTGAGGTTGCCATCCTCGTACTGGGTAACCGCGATCCGGCCGATCTCCCGCTGCTCGGCGGTGAAGCCACGCTCGTAGGCAGCCCTCTGCTCGTCAATCACGCCGAGTCGCTGGTTCGCGGCGGCGAGTTGCTGCTGCACCTGGTCGTACTGCTGGTCCAGCTGGTTGAACTGCGTCTCCAGCTTGGTGAGCGTCGCTTCCGCCTGGCTGAGGGTCGGCGTCGACCCGGCGCGAGCGGTCGACGCGGCGAGAGCGCTCCCCTGCGCTCCTATCAGCAGCCCGGCCGCGAAGATCGCGGCGACAACCCCGGCGACACTCTGCTTAGCACACCTGTGAGCCGACGGCGCCGTATGCACCCGCGTGCCACGCCCCTTCTTCCACTGCGGCCTACCGGGTTAGCTGACGGGTTCGGGCTGTGGAAGCCTGCCCTACAACCCGGGATGGATCCGGGTCGATTCACCCCTGGCGGCGCCGATATCGCGCCACCGGTTGGGTCCCCGGCTCTCCAGCCGACCTGGAGGCCGACTCGAAGGAGATTCAGCTGCGGCCACCCGCCGCCGCCGGAAAGGCGACTGCCTAGCGATGCGGCTCGGTCCACGACCCTAGGGCGTCCGGCGAATGGATTCAACCACTTCGCCCACTCTCACGCTGAGTAGCTGGTCGGACATGGCACCCGCGTGTCGGCGCCAGAGCGGTGGCCGCGACCGGCGCGCCTGGGCCAGACTGTCGGCTCCAGGACCTAGCGTGAGCTCGTGATCGGACCGCTGGCGCACGTCACCGTCGTGGTCGTCGACGTCGAGACCACGGGCTGGCTGCGCGATCGCGCCGAGATCACCGAGATCGGTGCTGTGCGGCTCAGAGCAGGGCAGCTGGCCGGCGAGTTCTGCTCGCTGGTCCGGCCGGCGCGCCCGATCCCGCCAGACATCATGACGCTGACCGGCATCACCGAGGCCATGGTGAGCCTGGCCCCGCAGGCAGGCGCAGCGCTGCGCGCCTTCCTGGCCTTTGCCGGCGACTGCGTCCTCGTGGCCCACAACGCCGGATTCGACCTCGGCTTCCTGACGTCCGCCAGCGAAGCCTGCGGGATCGCCTGGCCACGGTTCCCCGTGCTGGACACCGCGGGGCTAGCGAGGCTGCTGCTCGGCAGCGGTCAAGTGCCAGACTGTCGGCTGACAACGCTCGCCGCCCACTTTGCAGCGAGGACATCTCCCTGCCACCGCGCCCTCGCCGATGCCAAGGCAACGGCGGACGTGCTGGTCGGCCTCCTCGGACTGGCGGCCGGCGACCACCCGGCCGGTAGGCCCGCCCTGAGCAGGCTGGCGAGCTGATCCGCGGCGACTTGGGCTACGCTGCTGCTCGAGCGGGCGGCCGGGCTACCTGGTCACGCCCGCAGACTAGGGAGGACACGCGGCGAGGCGAGGAGAACCGTGGTCACCGCAATCGTTCTGATCAAGGCGGACGTGGCCCGCATCCCGGAGACCGCGGAGGCTATCGCGCAGATCCCGTCGGTAAGCGAGGTCTACTCGGTGACCGGTGAGTTCGACCTCGTCGCGATCATCCGGGTGCGCGGGCACGACGAGCTCGGCGATGTCATACCCGGCGCGGTCAACAAGATCCCCGGTGTGACGCACACCGAGACCCACATTGCCTTCCGCACGTACTCGCGGCACGATCTCGAGGCCGCGTTCTCGCTCGGTTACGCCCAGTCCTGACCTGACCCGT
>JASHSZ010000425.1 GCA_030040815.1 Streptosporangiaceae bacterium | reverse complement strand
CGCAGGCTGGCCGGCGCGAGCGCGTGGGCGTGCGCGAACAGGTACGGCCAGGTCAGCCGCAGGTCGGCGGGCAGGTGCAGGGTGCTGGCGGAGTAGAACAGGAACAGCGTGCCCGCCAGGGCGATCGTGACGCCGAGCGAGCTGATGATGACGTACTTCCACGCGGCTTCCAACGACGTGGCCTTGCCCTCCAGCCCGACCAGCGCGGCGCTGGCCAGCGTGCTGGCCTCGATGAGCACGAACAGCAGGCCGAGGTTTCCGGTCTCCAGCGACGCGAGCATCAGGGCGGCGAACAGGCCGAAGAAGACGTAGTACAGCCGGACCTGGAACCCGGACAGCCGGCCGGCGGCCTGCTCGGCGGCCAGGTAGCCGACGGATCCGGTGGCGGCCAGCACCGTGACCACCGCGACGGTGAGCAGGAAGAAGCAGCTCAGCGAGTCGACATACAGGAAGCCGCCGAGGCCGCGCAGCGGTGCCCGGTGCAGCTGTCCGATCACGAGCCACACCGCGGCGGCTAGCGTGACGCACGCGCCCGCTGCGCCAGTCCAGCCGGCTGTCCGGGTCCGGGCGCCCGCGGCCGCGGCGACGGTGCCGGCCAGCGGACCGGCGATCAGCACGTAGGCCAGGATCGTCATCCCTGCAGCTCCCTCAGCTCGGCCGCGCTCGCGCTGGCGAGCTCGCGGGTCAGGCCGGACACGAACACGAGCATGATCAGCACGCCGGCCACGACGTCGAGGAAGATGCCGGCCTCGACGATGAACGGGAACGTAGCGACCAGCGTGATCGCGCCGAGGACCACGCCGTTCTCGACGATCAGCCAGCCGACGAGCTGAGCGACGGTGTGCCGCCGCACCACCATGGCGAGCGCGCCGAGCAGGATCACCGCGGTCGACAACGGCACGACCGCAGCGGCGACCAGGCCGTGCGGCAGCAGCTGCGGCCGGGTGACCAGGTAAGCGAACGCGGTCAGCCCGCCTCCAGCGATCAGCGAGGTGGACAGGCCGGTCGACAGGGCCGCGTCCCGCTTGAGGTCGAGCCGGCGGATCAGCAGGCGGCGGGTGGCGACCGGGATCCCGATGCCCTTGATCGCCAGCGTGGCGCCGGCCAGGATCCACAGCTCCACGCTGCCGAACGCGTAGGCGGCGACACCGGCCGCGAACGCCAGCACGACCGACTGGGCCCCGTAGTAGGCGACATACCGGTTGAACAGCTTGGACCCGAGGCAGGCAAACGCCAGCAGCAGGATGAGCACGCCGGACAGGTCGAGCAGGACGCCGGGCGCGCTGGTGGCCGACAGGTTCTGCACCGCTCACGCCCCGATCACGTAGGAGGTTGCGACGCCGACGAGCGCCAGCAGGAACGAGGCGCCGAGGAACTCGGCGATGCGGAAGAACCGCAGCTTGGCGAACGAGGTGTCGATGATGACGATGGCCAGCCCGCACAGGGCAAGCTTGCCGAGCAGTACGGGGATGGCGAGGAAGGCGGACGGCAGGTCCGCGCCGTTGCCCAGCCCCCATGGCAGCACGAACACGTTCATGAACACCGACGACAGCAGGAAGAACTTCATCCAGCTGCCCCACTTCATCAGCGCGTAGGCCCGGCCGGAGTACTCCAGCACGCGGCTCTCCTCGATCATCGAGATCTCGGTCGTGCCGCCGTGGCTGTCGATGGGAATGCGGCCGTTCTCCACCAGCACGATCATGAAGAACGCCAGCAGGCCGAGCAGGTGCGTCGGCAGCACCAGCGCATACGGCGAGGATGAGATTGCGTGGTTCATCAGGTAGGGGTTGTCTGAGGCGGACACCGCGCCGACGGTGAAGAACACCAGGATCAGGGCCGGCTCGGCCATGCTGCCGATCCAGCTCGCGCGGCTCGCGCCCAGCCCGCCATAAGGGCTGCCGGTATCCAGCCCCGCGAGGGACGTCATGAAGCTGGCCAGCGCCAGCACGAAAGCGCCGCCGATCAGGTCAGCGAGGAACGCCAGCGGCAGCGGCGTGTTGGTGATGACCGGGACGATTACCGACACGGTCAGGTAGCAGGCGAAGGTCACGAACGGCGTGACGGTGAAGACCCAGGACGCCTGGTCGCTGACCGCGCTGGCCTTGCGCAGCAGCTTGGCCAGATCCCGGTAGGGCTGCAGCACGCTCGGGCCGCGCTTGGACTCGACGATCGCCTCAGCGCGGGCCAGCACGCCCGCATACAGCGGCGCGGCCAGCAGCACGACCAGGCTCTGCAGGATCTGGGCGAGCACAGCAGACAGCAATATGACCTCCACCTGGGCGGCGGTAACACCGTGCAGGTAGAGGCCATCAGCCAGGGTCAGTCTGGCGTTACGCGAGCCTCATCGCGTGATCATCAGCATACATGTCACGACGGCGCCGCGGTAGCCGCTGGACCGAGCTCGGCGGCGGCTTTCCGGGTGACGGTGACCGGCTTGAGCACGACCAGGCCGCTGCCGATCATCGAGCCCAGGACCGGCAGGAACGCCTCGACCCTGGCCGGGTCGTCGCTGATCTCGATCACGACCGGCTCGGTTCCGCGCAGCCCGAGCA
>JASHSZ010000424.1 GCA_030040815.1 Streptosporangiaceae bacterium | reverse complement strand
TGCAGGACGCCGACCAGCAGCACCGCCACCGGCTGGGCGAAGTCCAGCCTGCGGCGCGCCTCGGACAGGATGGTGTCCGTGTCACGCAGGTCGGCTTCGAGGTAGTCCGTTGCGCCGTCCGGATGGCTGGTCAGCAGCGCACGCGCGTGCACGAGCACGATCGGGTCGTTGTTCACGTACACCACGCGGGCACTCGGCGCGGCCCGCTGCGCGACCTCGTGCGTGTTTGTTCGCGCTCGGAATGCCAGTGCCGATGTCCAGGAACTGGCGGATTCCCGCCTCGGCCGCCAGGTGGTGCACAGCCCGGCCCAGGAAGGCGCGGTTGCTCCGGACCCCGGCCACGGCCATGGGATCGGCCAGGATAAACCGCTCCGCTAGTTCCCTGTCGACTGCGAAGTTGTCCTTCCCGCCGAGCCAGTAGTCATACACCCGAGCAATATGCGGCACGCTGGTGTCGATCTTCGGATGGTCGTCCCGAAGCTCGCCGCTGCCGGACTGCTGAATCGTCATGGCACTGCCTTTGGCTGATGACACGCGACGTCAGCATATTTGCGCCCGGGCCAGCATGGCCGTCACAACGCGAGGAAGGAGCTGATGCGGGTCCGAAGCCCGGCCGCGTCGAGGCCGTGCGCGGCCTGGTGCTCGGCCGGGCTGCCGTAGCGGCGCAACTCCGGCTGCGGGACGCCGAGTCCCAGCACACGGTGCGGGATGTCAGCGAGCGCGTCGTTCACCGCCTGCGCGGATGTCCCGGCAAGGTAGGGCTCGACGAGCACGACGTCAGGCGCGCCGAGCGTGTCCCGCAGCACGGCCGCGTCGAACGGGCGGATGGTGCAGACGTACAGGATGGTGACGTCGAGGCCGTCCATGGCGGCGATGGCGGCGTCGGCCATCGGCCCGACCGCCATAACTGTCCCGCGGCCGCCGCGCCGGATTACCGTGGCGCCGCCGGGACCGGTCGACAGCGGACGCTGGTTCGCCCCGGTGGACAGCCGGACGTACACGAGCCCGTCGCCGCTGGCGGCCGCGCGCAGCAGCGCTTCGGCCTCGTCCGGGTGACCTGGCACATGCACCGTCCAGTCGGGCAGCGTGCCGATCAGCGCGACATCACCCGGCGCCTGATGAGTCCGGCCGCCGGCCGAGACGTCGTAGGACGCGCCGGCGCTGACCAGCACGGCGCCGACGCCCTGGTGGGCTAGGTCCAGCTTGATCTGCTCGAACGGCCGCTCCACCAGGAAGCTCGCGAACGTATGGGCTATCGGCCTCAGGCCGGCGAGCGCGAGGCCGCCTGCGACGCTGATCAGCAGCTGCTCGCGGATCCCGACGTTGACGACCCGGTCCGGATGCCGCTGCCGGGCGGCCCGGAACTGGTCGACCGATATGTCCGCGAGCACGACAGCGAGCCGCGGGTCGTGGTCCAGAAGTTCGGTCGTGACCGCGGCAAACCGCTCACGCATGGTCTCCATCGGTACTCCCTGCCTCAGTCGGGTCTGTATCAGCGGCTTAGCCCTGCGCGAGGAGAACCGGCGGCCAGTTCTGCGGCGCCTCGACCTCGGCGACCACCACGTGCGGGCGGCCCAGGTGGGCGGCGGTGAACGCGGCGTCGAGCGCGGCGTGGTCACGACCGTTCACCCGCAGCGCGGACCAGCCTTCGAGGGCGAACCGGGCCTCGACGCCGCCCGGCCAGCCATAGGTCGCCGAGGAGTTGTCGATCACTACGGCGTGCAGGTTGTCGAGCGCGACGCGGCCGGCGAAGGCGATCGCCTCGTGATTCGAGCCCTCGTCCAGCTCGCCGTCGCCGACCAGCACCCAGACTCGCCCGGCGAGCCGCCGCGCCCGCAACCCGAGCGCGGTGCCGACGGCGAGCGGCAGCCCGTGGCCCAGTGAGCCGCTGGAAATCTCCACCCCAGGAACGAGATTGCGGTCCGGATGGTGGCCGAGGACCGAATCGAAGCCGCCGAACCCGTCGAGCTGGTCGGCGCGAATGAAGCCCTTCGCGGCCAGCACGGCGTAGTAGGCCATCGGCCCGTGGCCCTTGGACAGGTAGAGCCGATCGCGGTCATCAGCTTGGATCGTGTCCGGGCTGACCCGCAGCACCCGGTCGTAGAGGACCCACAGCACGTCGAGGGTGGACGTCGCTGCCGAGTCATGCTTCTCGTCCCCGGTCTGCCGCCACATCAGCGTCTGCAGATCGGCGTAGCCGTAGCGGCCGGCCTCACCGTGCGCCGACGCTGGAATGTTCGGTCTGGTCGCTGTCATGCCAGGATCATGCAAGTTAAAGTGAGCTTGAAGTCAAGAGCCTCCGCCGGCTGACAGGGGGCGCGAGGGAGGGTGGCGGCCTATGGCACCGCGCGCCGCACCAGGCCCGCTGGACAGCACGCTGAGCATCGGCGACCTGGTCGCGCGCAGTGGCGTCGCCGCGTCCGCGCTGCGTTACTACGAGGCCCTCGGCCTGATCGCCGCCGGCCGCAGCGTCGGCAACCAGCGCAGGTATCCGCGGCACGTGCTGCGGCGGGTGGCCTTCGTGCGGGCCGGCCGGCAGCTCGGCCTGTCGTTGGCCGAGATCCGCGGAGCGCTTGCCAGCCTGCCGGACGGCAAGGCGCCAACTCGCGCGGACTGGACGCGTGCCGCCCGCGTCTGGCAGTCCAGGCTCGACGAGAAGATCGCGGAGCTACAGCGGATCAGGTCTACGCTCACAGACTGCATCGGCTGCGGCTGCCTCTCGCTGCGTCGCTGCGCGCTCTACAACCCGGAGGACATGGCGGCGGCCCGCGGACCGGGTGCCCGCTGGCTGCTCGGCGACGAGCCGTCGGCTACGAGCGCGGACCCTCACGGTCGAACTGCATCGCCGCCAGCGTGTTGACGATGGTCGCGAGCTCTGGGGGCTCGAGATCGCCAGGGAGATCTTCCGGTGAGGTGAGGCTTGCCACCGCGATCCAGTAAGCGCCGAGGTACGTCGCGACCTCCGACGGGGTGAAGGCAGTCGGATCTGGCTTGAAAGCCGCTGCCACCGCAGCGCCGTAGAGGCGTTCGGTGGCCAGAACACGCTGGCCAGCCCATGGACAGTCCCGCTGCCAGTCGACCGCCCAATCTTCCCGGAGCTCGACGCGGTAGCCGGTTTCCTCGAGTAGCTCGCGCCGGGCAGCATCGATCGGCTGCTCGCCGGGCTCGATCCCGCCGCCAGGCGGCTCGAGAATGCGGCGATCGCTCACGGGGTCGCGCCAGCCCATGACGAGGATGCGTGACTGTGGATCGAAGCAGACGACCCGCGCGGCTCGGCGCCTCACGACCTGAGTCATGCGTCCAGTCGTAGCACAGCCAGGGCGTCAAAGACCCGCCCGCGGAGTAGCTCGTAATCGCCGTGCAGCCGCTCCATCTCGGTGTTAGGTGGCCGTGCGATCGCGACTCGTCGCGCTACGAGCACTTCCTCGCCGACACCTGGCGCCGCCTGCTCCTAGCCGACTGAAAGCAGTCCCTCGCAGGAGGCCGAAGATCAGACGTGGCTTGGCTTTCCGCACGGCGACCTATTGTTGGACTGTCATCACTGGCAGGGCGGGGGTCGTGGATGTTTGAGCGGTTTACCGACCGGGCGCGGCGAGTTGTGGTCCTGGCGCAGGAGGAGGCCAGGATGCTCGACCACAACTTCATCGGTACCGAGCACATCCTGCTCGGCCTCATCCACGAGGGGGAGGGGGTCGCGGCCAGCGCTCTGCAGTCTCTGGGGATCAGCCTGGAGGCGGTCCGCCAGCAGGTTGAGCAGATCATCGGCCGTGGCGAGCAGGCGCCGTCCGGGCACGTCCCGTTCACTCCCCGCGCGAAGAAGGTGCTCGAACTCTCGCTGCGTGAGGCTCAACATCTGGGCCACGACTACATCGGAACCGAGCACATCCTGCTTGGCCTGATCCGCGAGGGCGAGGGCGTCGCCGCTCAGGTACTGGTCAGGCTCGGCGCCGACCTGAACCGGGTGCGCCAGCAGGTCATCCAGCTCCTGCACGGGCAACAGGTCGGGGTGACCACGGGCGTAGCAGCGCGCGACCCGGCGGGCAAGGAGCCCGCATCCTGGGAGGGCGCCCCCGGCGGGCCGCGCCGCGGCCAGGTGCCACCCGGCGCCGTGTCCGCCGTGACTGCGCTCGAGTCACGGCTGTCGGCGATCGAGCAGCGAGTCGGAACCGGGCCCGCCACCGCCGACCTCGACGAGCAGATCACGCAGGTGCGGCGCGAGAAGGAATCGGCCATCGACTCCCAGGCCTTCGAGCAGGCCAGGTCGCTGCGCGACCGCGAACTGCAACTGATCGCCGAGAAGGCCGGGCGCCAGCAGCAATGGGAGGCCGCCCACCCGGACCTCGCGTCCCTGGCCGAGCAAGTCCAGCGCCTCAGCGGCGACGTGGAACGGCTGCGTGACCTGCTCCGCGAGCACGGCATCGAGCCCAAAGACAAGACAGCATGACGTGCTGTTCGTCCGAGCGGCAACGCGGTTGGCAGGAGCCACGACGCGAGTCAGGCGGCCGGTCCCGCGAGTGCGTCTCGGAGATGTGCGGCGAGGTCACCGCGCTCGGATACCTGGATCGACCCCAGCGATAGCCAGTCGGCGATGCTTCCTAGCTCTGCCGCAAGCTCGGCCGCGGTGTGGCCGGGTTGGGCTCCTGGCTCCTGGTAGGCCGCCAGCACGTGCAGCGTTCCGGTGTGCCTGGCTGCCTTCAGGTCCACTCGTGCCACGATCGTGTCGCCGAGCAGGAATGGCAGCACGTAGTAGCCATAGCGCCGCTTCGCGGCGGTCACGTACAACTCGAAGACGTGCTGATAGCCGAACAGCCGCTCGGCTCGGTCCCGCTTCCAGATCAGCGAGTCGAACGGGGACAGCAGGGCGCTGACGCTGATCGGCCCGGCGTTGAAGTCAGGGTGCAGGTAGGCGCGCTGCTTCCAGCCTGCAACTATGGCGGGCCGGAGCCTGCCGTCCTCCGCAAGCTCGCGTGCGCGCGCCCGGGTCTCTGCGGTCGGTAGCCGGAAGTAGTCCGCGAGGTCGGTCACGGTAGCCACGCCCAGCGCTCGGGCGGCGGTGAGCAGCAGGGCGCGGTGCGCCTGTTCACGTGGCAGGGCTGGCGCCGAGATGACGTCTGCCGGGATCACCCGCTCAGCCAGGTCGAAGCGTGGTTCGAAGCCGCGCCGCTCGGCGACCGCGACAGTGCCGGTGCCGTACAGCCAGTCCAGCGCGTGCTTGCCGTCGGACCGGCCGTGCCAGGCCAGAGTCGAATCGGCGTACCGGGCGAGCCTGGGCGGCAGGCCACTCCAGCGGGCGGGGTCGCTGAGCTCGGTCCAGGCCAGCGGCCCGCGGGCGGTGATTTCCTCGACCAGTGCCCGCAGGTAGCCCGGCCGCTCCCGGGCCATGCGGTCCCGGAATGCGGCGTAGTGCCTGCTCCGCTCGTACTCTTCCATCCGCCAGCGCAGCGCCGGGTACAGCCCGACCGGCAGAAGCGAAGCAGAATGGCCCCAGTATTCGAACAGCCGCCGCTGCCGGTACACCAGGCCGTCCAGCACCTCCGTCGGATACGGGCCGAGCCGGGAGTAGAACGCCAGGTAGTGCGATCGGGTGAGCACGTTGACCGCGTCGATCTGCACTGCACCCAGCGCCTCCGCAGTCTGGTCTAGCTCGCTCGCCACCGCCTGGCGTGCCCCGGTACCGCCCTCTGGACCAGGCCTCCACCGCCGCCTGAATCGCTGCGCCGCCAGGGCGATGCTGCAGGCCTGCGAGGCAGTGATCTCGACTGCGGCGTCCAACCGACCTCCCAGTCTGCCTTCCCGGCGCCGGAGCCGCTCTGCGGCGCAGACAAACCATTCTCGTGCATCGCGCCGGCAACCGAGTTCGCCGAAATCACCGTGCAGATCGGCTGTGTAAAGCCCGGTTGCGATGAGCCGGAGCGCTACGGCACGACCGAGAGCAGCAGGTGGGATGGGTGCTCGGCGTCGTGGTGGATGGTGACGTCGGCGGGGACTGCGCGGCCGCTGACCCCGAGGGGATCACCGGTGTTGGGGTTGAGGTCGAACCGCGGATAGTTGCTGCTGCTGAGATCGAGCCGGATGCGGTGTCCCCGTTCGAACAAATTGCTGGTCGGGGCGAGCGTGACGTCGACCAGGTAGATCTGGCCTGGGATCAACAGCTCCGGGCGTGCGCGATCGTTGCGGTACCGCAGGCGAAGGATGCCGTCCTGCAGGTTCAGCGCGTACCCGTCCGGGTAGTCGACGCTGGCCGGGTAGACGTCGACCAGCTTCGCGGTCAGGTCGGTGTCGGGCGCGCTCGTCGATACCCAGACACGGGCGCTGAGCGGGCCGGTGACCTCGATGGCCTGGGTCAACGGCTCGGTCTGGAACGACAGCACGTCGCGACGCGCGTTGAGCGGCAGGTTGTCCGTACAGCCGAAGAGGCCGGGCCGCCCGCGTTGATCGAAGCCGCCCGCGGGCATCACGGCTGTCGCTGCGGAGATGCTGCCGCCGATCGTCGGTACCGGGTGCTCCGGGTCGTACCGGTACGTCTGCGAGCTTGATCCCGTCGGTGGCTTCTCAGTGCGGAGCGCGCCGTCCGGCCACAGGTGGTATGCAGTAGCGCGCGCTCGGCGCGGCGGCCACTCTTCCTCGTCGCGCCAGCGACCGCCGTGGTCAAGCCGCCCGCTCGGCAGCTTGCGACCGCTGCCCCCGCCCATCACGAAGATGCGGACCGGAGGTCCCTCGAAGAAGCCGGTGTGGAGCTCGCGCAGCGCGGCGTCGAAGAAACGCAGGCGGTAGCCGTCGTAGTCGTCGAGCGGCGCGTCGATTCCGAAATCGGCGTCGCCGGACCAGCTCTGCCGCAGCGAGTCGACGCCATGGATCCAGGGTCCGATGATCATGCGAACCGGCCCCCGCTTGCGGCGTCGCAACTCGACGAAATTGTCGACGGTGGCGCGTGTGTAGGTGTCATACCACCCGCTGAGGAGACAGACGGG
>JASHSZ010000423.1 GCA_030040815.1 Streptosporangiaceae bacterium | reverse complement strand
TCTCGGTCGGGCCCAGCGACCGCCGGTCGTCGGCCGCGGGTCTTTGAGCGCGTCTTGCCCGTCTCGCCGATGTCCTCCAGCGTCTCGGCCTCGAGCCCGAGTCGGCCTCGCTGACCCCGGGGTAGCACGCCAGCCGCGCGCGGCGGGATGTTCAGGGCTGCGAACAGGTGCTCTGACGTGGAGTATGTCTCCACGGGCTCGTCGAAGCCCAGGTGCAGCGCTTCGTTGATCGTCTTCCAGCGCGAGAGGTCGGCCCAGTCCACGAACGTGACCGCCACCCCGTCTCGGCCGGCACGGCCGGTGCGGCCGATCCGGTGCAGGTAGGCCTTCTCGTCCTCCGGGCACTCGTAGTTGATCACGTGCGTGACGTCTTCGACGTCGAGGCCACGAGCCACCACGTCGGTGGCCACGAGCACATCGACCTTGCCGGACCTGAAGGCGCGCATCGCCCGCTCGCGCTGGCTCTGGCCCAGGTCACCGTGAACCGCCGCGGCAGCGAAGCCCCTGCCGGTCAGCGCGGTAGCGACCTGGTCCGCCGACCGCTTCGTCCGGCTGAAGACGATGGTCAGGCCGCGGCCCTCGGCCTGCAGGACGCGGGCGAGTACCTCGATCTTGTCGAGCTGGTGGGCGCGGAACACGTGCTGCTCGGTCGTCGGCACGTGGGCCGGCTCATCGTGATGCTCGGCCCTGACGTGCATCGGGCGGCTCAGATGGCGCCGCGCCAGCGTCACGATCTCGCCGGGCATCGTGGCGGAGAACAGCATGGTCTGCCTCGTCGGCGGCGTGAGCTGCAGGATCCGCTCGACGTCAGGCAAGAAGCCGAGGTCCAGCATCTTGTCCGCCTCGTCCAGCACGAGCTGGCAGACCGACGAGAGCCGCAGATGATTCTGCCGAGCCAGGTCGAGCAGCCGACCCGGCGTGCTGACAATCACGTCAACGCTGGCCAGCGCCTCGATCTGGGGCTCGTACGCGCGGCCACCGTACAGCGTCACCACGTTGATGCGCAGCTGAGCACCGGCGGTGCGCAGGTCGTCGCCGACCTGGATGGCCAGCTCCCTGGTCGGGACCACGACCAGCGCTCGCGGCGCATTGGGCTCGCTGGTGCCGGCACGGAGCCGCTCCAGGATCGGGATGCCGAACGCGAATGTCTTCCCGGTGCCAGTCCTGGCCTGGCCGATCAGGTCGTGGCCGTCGAGAGCGATGGGCAGCGTCAGCGCCTGGATGGGGAAAGTGGTCGTGATGCCGTGTGCCTCCAGGGCGGCGCAGATGGGCTCGGCGATGCCGAAGTCACGAAACGTCTTGGCGGTGCTGGCGAGACTCGCGTCATCCGGGTCGACGGGCGGCAGTTCGGCCGCAGGGCTGGCCTCGGTGCTCGGTGTGTAGGTGCTCAGGGGTCAGGCCTCCAGTAGGGCCGACGTCGGCTAGCACTCACCAGGTCCAGCGTCGTCGGCGGGCATATGACTTCTCTAGCGGGTGCTTCGCCTGCACGGGCCTTGTACTCCGGCGGGCGCAGCGCCACGCGTACGCGGAAGAAGGGGCAGCGGTTCGTGTCGGAGCACACGCCGTGCCTGACGGCTGTGCTCCACAGTCCCACGCCCGACACAGGTACAAACAACGGCCGGGGGCATCCGCATTCCAGCTTCGGAACGGTTACCAGCTTAGCAAGCACGCGCCCGGCTGCCGCGTCGCCGGGCCGGCGCTTGGGACTCGCGGCCGCAACGGCAGCGTGTGGTGTTGTTACGCTGCGCGTGTGAGCAGCGGGTTCCATGACGCGCCGGCCGAGCCGGATGGCGTGCTCGACTTGCTCGGTCTGCTGGCCTACGCATCCCTGACCGGCTTCTTCCGGCTCTCCGACGACGCCGCCCTGGCCCTCGCGCTTTCCGACAAGACGGCGCTGGCCGAGATGGCCGTAGCCGAGTTCGGGCACTACCGGATGCTGCGCGCCCGCCTCGAAGAGTCGGCGGCCGATCCGGAGGGGGCGATGCAGCCGTTCGTCGCTCCGGTGGACGCCTTCCACGCCAGGACGGCGCCGTCGGACTGGCTGGAGGGACTGGTGAAGGCCTACGTCGGTGACGGGATCGCGGCGGACTTCTATCGAGCGGTTGCGCAGGTGCTCGAACCGAAGACGAGAGACCTCGTGCTGGCGGTGCTGGCCGATACCGGCCATGCCGAGTTTGTCATCGCGCGAGTGCGCGCCGCCATCGAGGCCGATCCGCGGGTGGCGGGCAGGCTGGCGTTGTGGGCTCGGCGGCTCGTCGGCGAGGCGCTCGGGCAGGCCCAGCGGGTCGCCGCTGAGCGGGAGCCGCTCGCGCGGCTCCTCGTTGGCAGCGACGCGGACCAGCTCGGCAACATCGGCCGGATGTTTGCGCGGCTCACCGACGAGCACGCGGCCCGGATGGCGGCGCTCGGCCTGACTAGCTCGTGACGCTAGACGGTGTTGCCGAAGCCAACCCGGCGGGGCTCGGTGCTGCCGAACTCGACGTAGCCGATCTTGTCGGCAGGCACGAGCACCTTGCCGCCCTTGACGCTGGTGAGGACGAAGACGCCCGTCCCGGTCGCCACCGCTGCATTGAGGGCGCTCTCCACCTCCTCAGGGCTGGACGCGGTTTCGATCAGCAGCTCACGCGGCACAGACGGGATCCCGATTTTGACTTCCACTGCTCTCCTCGATGGACGCGGCGCTCACGAGCCGGCGGGCTCGGCCGTCCTGGGCCAGTCACTGATGCCGCGCCAGGCCAGCCGCGCGATGAGCAGCTCGGCAGCATCCTTGGGAATCTGCTGGCCGGTTCTGAGCCAGTACCGGGCGCTCACCTGTGCCATCCCGACGAGCGCCATCCCGAGCAGGTGGGCCTCGGCGTCGCTCACGCCGGCGTCCTCGCGGATGAACTGGCTGACCTTGTCGGCGCAGTCGTACATCATCTTGTCCAGGCGGCCCCGGACCGCGGGCTCGTTGCTCAGGTCCGACTCGAACACCAGCCGGAAGGCCTCCCCGCTGCCGGCGACGAAGTCGTAGAACGCCTTGAACGTGGCGGGCACGCGCTGGGCGTTGTCGGTCGTAGACGACAGCGCCTCGCTCATCATCTGGATGAGTTCGGCTGAGCTCTCGTCCAGCAGTGCAAGGTAGAGCTCGAGCTTGCCTGGGAAGTGCTGGTACAGGACGGGCTTGCTGACGCCGGCCCGCTCGGCGATCTCGTCCATGGCGGCCGCGTGATAGCCCTGCGCGACAAACACGTCACGGGCAGCCCCCAGCAGCTGCAGCCGGCGGGCTGGGCGAGGCAGTCGCGCGCTCCCGGGCTTGGCCTGTGGCGAAACGGTCAACGATGGCTCCGGATGGAATGGTATCGGTCAGCGTGTGACCGGGGCGCGCCGGCCCTGATCCGCGCTGCCGCGGGGCAGCGCGCCGGCGCAACTATGCGCCGGTCTGGCAATTCTACGACCAGCAGCGTGGACAGGCGGCGCGGCTAGGCTGGGCAGGCAGCGCGGCCGGCCGGCCGCCGGTTAGGTACGCCGAGGTAAGGTCAGCGATATTCGTCCTCGTCGGAGTCCAGTACTTGATCCTGCTCGGCGGCGTCGGCCTCGTTGGCCTCGAGCGGTGCTTCTGCCAGCCCAGCCTGCACGTCGTCTTCGTCCCGTTCGACGACCGCATCCTGCTTCTGCTCCGCCGAGTCGGCGTCTGGTGCTTCAAGGCCCATGTCGCTCATTTCGGTGCCTCCCCGCAAAAATCGTCACTCGAACATATTGCCGAAGGTCAGAATACGGTCAACACTGCTGGTAAGGCGGTGCTTACCGGGCAACCCTGGTTGTATCAGTACCCGAGGAGCCAAGACAGTCCCGCGTAGCTGCGTCAGTATTACCAGCAGGGCGGCGCTGGGTAGGGAGCGTGGCATGCGCAGCATGTGGAAGGGGGCAGTGTCTTTCGGGCTGGTCATGATCCCGGTCAAGCTCTACACCGCCACCGAGACCAAGGACATCGCGTTCCGGCAGGTCCACCGCGAGGACGGCGGCCGGATCAGATTCCGGCGGTTCTGCACGATCGACGACCAGGAAGTGCCCTACGAGGACGTCGCCAAGGGATACGAGCTGCCGGATGGCGACATTGTCATCCTCACCGACGAGGACATGGCCGAGTTGCCGCTGCCGACCACGAGGAGCATTGAGGTCGTGCAGTTCTGCCCGGCCGAGCAGCTCGATCCCATCCTGCTGAACCGCAGCTATTACCTGGAGCCAGAGGCGGCGGGCGAGCGCGCCTACGGCCTGTTGCGCGAGGCGCTCGAGCAATCCGGCCGGGTCGCCATCGCCAAGGTGGCGCTGCGGCAGCGCGAGTCGCTCGCGAGCCTGCGGGCTCGCGACGGCGTCCTGGTCCTGGAGACGCTGCTGTGGCCTGATGAGGTGCGCGAGCCCGATTTCGGCTTTCTCAACGACAAGATCGACGTGCGGCCGCAGGAACTGCGTATGGCCAGCTCGCTGATCGAGTCGATGACGCTCGACTTCGACCCTGCCGAGTATCACGACAGCTACCGCGAGGCGTTGCAGGAGGTTGTCGCGGCCAAGGTGGAGGGCCGGCAGGTCGTGCAGCGACCCGAGCCCGAGGCGGGGGAAGAGCCGTCGAGTCTCGCCGACGCGCTGCGAGCCAGCCTCGAGGCGGCCAAGCGCGGGCGCCTGGGCGCGGTCGGAGACGTGGACACCGCAGTCGGCCCAGCGAAAGGCAAGGCCGCCCCGAAGAAAAGCGGCAAGGCAGCCGATACAGAACCAGGCGAGGAGAAGCCAGCGCACCGGCGGACGCGTAAGGCAAGCTAGGCCTTTTTCGGTTGCACCTGCGCGCCGCCGGTTTCCGGTAACCGGCTGCGGGGTTACTGGCGTACTGCTAGCAGTAGGCCAGACGATGTACTGGCAGGTAACCTGATTGGTTATGACCGATCCGAGTCTCCCTGCCGAGAATCGTGCCGTCAAGGACACACTGGCCACCGCGGAAGCCGGCACGGAGCCGAGCAGTCCCGCGGGTGCCGCGCCAGTTCTGCCATGGCCGGGCGAGCTCGTCCGGCTGGGCATAGGCGACGTCTTCGTGCGCCGCGGACCCGTCCGGCCGGAATCGGAGCCCGCGCTGTTCGTGCACGGACTCGGCGGCTCGGCGCTGAACTGGACCGACCTCATGGGCCTGCTCAGCGTGCCGGTAGCGGGAAACGGCGCAGAACCCGACGTGCCGCCGTTCGCGGGCGAAGCGCTCGACCTGCCGGGCTTCGGCTTCTCACCGCCGCCGAAGAACGGCGGCTACTCCCTGGACGCCAGGGTCGAAGCGGTCATCTCGCTGCTCGACAGTCGCTCCCGCGGGCCGGTGCACCTTATCGGCAACTCGCTGGGCGGCGCCATCTGCACGAGGGTGGCGGCGCGCCGCCTCGATCTCGTCAGGACGCTGACGCTGATCTCGCCGGCGCTGCCTGACCTGCGGCCGAGGCCGCTGCCGATGCGGCTG
>JASHSZ010000422.1 GCA_030040815.1 Streptosporangiaceae bacterium | reverse complement strand
TCCTGCGCATCGGATCGGCACGGCTCACCCGGCTGTACCACGACGTCGACGCCCGGGTGGACGCCATCCGCCGGGTGCAGGTCATCTACCGGAAGGCGCGGGAGCTGCAGGAAGAACGCGGCATTCGGGTCGGTTACCTCGCGACCGGGATGGCGCGCTGGGACGAGTTGTTCCTCGAGCCGTGCGCGCCGGTGCTGCTGCGCGGCCTCACCATCACCCCGACCAGGGCCAGACACGACGACTTCGACTTCACTCTGGATGATGACGACGAAGTCAACCCGGTGCTGCTGCACAAGCTGGCTAGCGTGTTCGGCGCGGCGACGGCGGAATTGGCAGCAGCGCCCGCCTACAAGGTCCGCGAACTGCTGACAGGCGCGGCGCGCGACGCCGAGGTGCCCGGCTTCCAGATAGCCGACCGGCAAGTCGTCGGCACGTTTACCTACGCCAAGTTGCCCATGGTGCAGGACCTGCACGCGGCCGGTGAACTGCTGGCCGACAGCGACGTCGTCGCGGCGATCGCCGGCGACCCCGAGGCGCAGGAGCTCCTTGGCGCGGACGACGTCTGCCATTCGGGCCTCGAGTCACCGGATCGCGACCTCTCGGTGCTGGACGCCGACTCCTCCCAGCGCAACGCGATCGATACCGTGCTGTCTGGCCGCAGCCTGGTCATCCACGGGCCGCCGGGCACGGGCAAGAGCCAGACGATCGCCAATCTCATCGCCGCCCTGGTCGCGAGAGGGCGGAAGGTGCTGTTCGTAGCGGAGAAGCGCGCCGCAATCGACGCCGTGCTGTCCCGGCTCAAGGGAGCCGGCCTCGGTGAGGTCGTGCTCGACATCCACGAGGGAACCAAGGACCGCGTGCGCATCGCGCGCGAGCTCGGTGACGCCATCGCGGAGGCGCAGCAGGTGCCCGAGCCTGACGTCGGTGACCTGCACCGGCGACTTGTTGACCGGCATCGGCGGCTGGCGCGGCACGCGTCGGCGCTGCACCAGCGCCATCAGCCGTGGGGACTCACGCCGTTCGCAGTGCAGTCTGCGCTGCTCGGGGTGCCAGCCGACGCACGTGTGCGGGTCCGGCTCGAGAATCCGGAGCTGATCAGCGGGGAACGGGCCGATTGCATCCGGGACGAGCTGCGAGAGTTCGCGTACCTGGGCGGTTTCACCCTCCGGCCGGACAGCACGCCGTGGTTCACGGCTGCGGTGTGCAGCCCCGAGGACGCCCGGAAGGCGTCCGAGCTTGCTGCCCGGCTGTCGCGCCGCAGCCTGCCGTTGCTGCTCGACCGGGCAGCGCGGGCGAGCGCGGAGGTCGGATTGCGGACCGCTCGGTCGTACCCGGACGTCGCGGTCATGATGCGGCTGTTCGCGGGGATCGAGTCGAGCGTGCGACGGCTGGGACTGGACCTCTATGCGGCAGATCCGGCCAAGCTCGCGACTGCCACGGGCGATGGCAGCGGACTGGGCTTCCGGGAACGGCGCGCGCTGCGCAGGCAGGCACGGTCACTCGCCGAGGCGGCGGGCCCCGCTCGGGACCTGACCGATGCAGATCTCACTGCGGCCCTGGCTGAGGCAGCCGCCGAGCTGAGCCGGTGGCGGGAGCTGCGCACCGACGACGGCCTGCCGCGGCTGCCCGCGCAGATCGCCGAGCTGACTGCCCTGTGGGCTGACTGCGAGGCGCAGCTCGGCCGGTTGCGCGCGGTGATCCGGTTGCCAGCTGACCCGCAGCAGATGCTCGCCGAGCTGGCGGCCGACACCGAAACTGTGTGGAAACTGCCGCGACTGCACGAGCTGGCCGGCCGGCTCGACGAGCTCAGCCTCGGCCCGCTGCTGGATGAGCTGGCGCTTCGCGAATCCGGGCCCGACCTCGCCGCGCACGCGTTCGAGCACGCCTGGTACTCGGCGATCCTCGACCAGATGCGGGTGCTCGATCCCCGCTATGCGGCCGAGCACGGCGAAGAGCTCGACGAGATCGCGAGCGACTTCCGGCAGCACGACGTCCAGCACCTCACGTCGAATCGTGCCAGGGTGCGCCGGGCCTGGGCGGAGGCGCTGCTCGAGGCGTGCGATCGGCACCCGCTGCAGGCCAGGGTGATCCGCAAGCAGGCGGCCTTGCGGCGCGGCCAGATGCCGCTCCGGCGGCTGCTCGACCAGGCCAGCGACGTGCTGTTCGCGATCAAGCCATGCTGGGCCATGTCACCGCTCATGGTGAGCCAGGTGCTGCCAGCGGCGCGGCTCTTTGACGTGGTGATCTTCGACGAGGCAAGCCAGATTGTGCCGGCCGACGCGATCCCGGCGATCATGCGCGGACACCAGATCGTGGTGGCCGGGGACGACCGGCAGCTGCCGCCGACGAACTTCTTCCGTCAGGTCGGCGGCGCGGACGAGGAAGCGGCCGAGGACGAGAACCTCGTTTCGTTTGGAGCGGGGTTTGAATCGGTCCTGGACGCGCTCCGCCCGCTGCTGCCCTCAGCGGCGCTGGCCTGGCACTATCGCAGCCGGGATGAGCGGCTGGTCGCGTTCTGCAACTCGCGGATCTACGGCGGTGCGCTCACCACCTTCCCCGGCGTGGCGCGCGATGACTGCCTGCGGCACGTGGTAGTTGCACAGGGTCCGGGCACGGGGCAGGAGGCTTCGGTCGACACCGAGGTCAGCAAGGTGGTCGAGCTCATCCTCGAGCACGCTCGCGAGCACCCGGCCGAGTCCCTCGGTGTCATCGCGCTCGGGATCAAGCACGCCGAGCGGATCGACGGCGCACTGCGCGCCGCGCTCGCCGACCCGGGTGAGGCCGGCGGTGACCGCGGCCTTGAGACGTTCTTCGCCGAGGACGCGCCCGAGCCGTTCTTCGTCAAGAACCTGGAACGGGTCCAGGGCGACGAGCGGGATGCCATCATCTTGTCGATCGGGTACGGCAAGCACCCGGACGGCCGCATGCGGTACCAGTGGGGCCCGCTGCTGCGTGACGGCGGCGAGCGGAGGCTCAACGTGGCGGCGACCCGGGCGAAGCACCGGCTGACGCTCGTAAGCTCGTTCTCGGGCCACGACGTCGACCCTGATCGGGTCACCAAGGCCGGCGCGCGAATGCTCGCGGAGTACCTGGAGTACGCAAGCTCCGGCGGCTCGGCACAGCCGGCTTCTGGCGCGGCCGACCTGGACGCGTTCGAGGCGGACGTACGGGACAGACTCGCGGCGGCCGGCATCACGGTAGTGCCGCAATACGGCGTCGGCGGCTACCGGGTCGACTTCGCCGCCACGCACCCGCACGACTCAAACCGGATGGTGCTCGCCATCGAGGCGGACGGCGCGTCCTACTGGCAGTCCGGCAGCGTGCGAGACCGCGACCGGCTGCGTGGCGAGCACCTGCAGCGGCTCGGCTGG
>JASHSZ010000421.1 GCA_030040815.1 Streptosporangiaceae bacterium | reverse complement strand
GCCATGCCCATGCCCAAGCCACACACGCCCGTGGCCAGCGCCAGCCACGCGTAGGGCGCCAGCCCGTGCGGGGTCGACCCCGTGCCGACAAGACCGACGGCGCATACGACGAACCCGGCGGCGATCGGCAGCCGGTACCCGGTGCGACGGAGCATCCAGACCGACGCCGCTGCCACGGCGATCATGCCGACCGCGCGCGCGGTCAGCAGCGTGCCCGCTGGCAGCGCACCAAGCCGGAACCGGTTCTCCGCGTACAGCGGCACCAGCGGCGCGAAGCCGAGCACGGCGCTGCCGTAGAGGAAGTTCAGCAGGTTCATGGAGCCGAAGCCGTGCCCGGTCAGGAAGCGCAGCGAGACGAACGGCGACTGTGCCCTGGCCGAGTGCCGGACGAACGCCGTCGCGGCCACGACGGCAATGCACTCGGGCAGCAGGAAGTAGGCGCTCAGCGGCTCGCTGCGGCTCCCGCCGAGGTAGCCGACGCCCAGCATGGCGGACAGCAGCGTGATGCCGAGCAGCACGACGCCGCGGATGTCCAGGTGCGGGTCCGGACGCTGCGGGATGTGCGGGATCACCACCGCCCCGAGCACGAGCAGCAGCAGCCCGACCGGCATGTTGACGAAAAAGATTCCGCGCCAGGACCAGTAGGTCACGAACACGCCGCCGAGCACCGGGCCGACGATGCCGCCCATCGGGAAGATGCTTGAGAACAGGCCGAGCGCACGGTCCCGGCCGGTACCGAACCGGTCGGCGATGATGCCGGTCGCGGACGGCATGAATGCGCCGCCACCGGTCGCCTGGACGGCCCTGAGCACGATAAGCAGGTAGATGTTGTCGGCCAGGCCGCAGCACAGGGACGTCGCCGTGAACAGGACGACGGCACCGAGGAAGATCTTCTTGCGGCCGTACTGGTCGCCGAATTTCCCGGCCAGCGGCATGACGAGCACCTGGCCGAGGGCGTAGATCGTGATGGTCCAGGCGCTCCAGTTAACCTGGGCGTGCAGGTCACGCTGGATGGCAGGCAGCGCCGTCGCGACGATGGTCTGGTCGACCGAAGCCATGAACAGCGCGATGGAGACCGTGGCGAACAGCAGAATTCGCCCGCGAGCCGGCTCACCGGGGATCGGCTCGCGAGCGGCATCGACGTGCGCCAGCTGCTCAGCCACCGGTTGTTAACACTACACTGCTTGCCAGCAGGCAACTAGTTGAGGACGGTACGATCTGCGCATGGACGACGAAGGCGTGATCCGCCTCCGCGGGGTCATCAGCAGGCTTGCCCGCGAGCTCAACGCCTCGTCGACCGGCGAGGGCCTCACCCCGTCGCAGGCGTCGGCGCTGAGCCTCATCGTGGTGCGCGGCCCGCTCGGCCTCACCGAGCTTGGCGAGCGGGAACGGATCAATCCCACCATGCTGTCGAGGGTCATCGGCCGGCTGGTCGAGATGAAGCTGATAACGCGGACGCCCGATCCGGCCGATCTGCGCAGCGTGTCCGTGCTGAGCACGGCGGCCGGCCGGCGCGTCGACAAGAAGATCAAGGCGCGCCGGGCGGCGGCGGTATCCGAGTGTCTGGCGCTGCTGCCGGCCGAGCAGGTGGCGGCGCTGACCGAGGCGCTGCCCGCGCTGGAGAGCCTGGCTGAGACCATGCGCCTGCAAGGCGGGGGGCCTCGGGGGGTCGTCCCCCCTGGCCAGCAGGGCGGGGCCGCGCGCGGGGTCGTCGCCCAGGGGCAAAACGGCGCGGCGTCGCGCGGGATCAGCACGTGACGCTGACGTTCCGGCGCGCTGGCGGTGCCGACGTGGCGGCCATCGTGGCGCTGGTCGAGTCCGCCTACCGCGGCGAGGCGAGCCGGATCGGCTGGACCACGGAGGCCGACCTGCTGGACGGTCAGCGCACCGACGCCGAGGCGGTCGCGGACATCCTGGCCGCGCTGGGCAGCACCGTGCTGCTCGCTGAGGCCGCTGGCGAGCTGATGGCATGCTGTCAGCTCGAGCAGCGTCCGCCCGCGGCGGCGTACTTCGGGATGTTCTCCGTGCAGCCGACCGGGCAGGGCCAGGGCGTGGGCCGGCAGGTCCTGGCCGAAGCCGAGCGCATCGCGCGCATCGAGTGGAGCGCGACGACGATGATCATGACCGTTCTGGCCCAGCGTGGCGACCTTATCGCGTGGTATGAGCGGCGCGGATATCGGCGCACGGGCGAGCAGCGCCCGTTCCCGTACGACGACGAAAGGTACGGCATTCCGCGGCGGCCCGATCTCGTTTTCGAGGTGCTCGCCAAGCCGCTCAGCGCTCCAAACTGACCGGTGCGCGACCGCGACTCGCGAGTTATGCTGACCCCGAGCCCCGGCCACATAGCGTCGGGGCTCACCAGTGACGTGATCGAGACTCCGCCGTCAGCGCCGATGGTCTGGCCCGTCACCTGCCCGCCGCCGGGCTGACGACCCGCGCGCCGTAGGCACTGAGCCCGTGCTCGCTACGTAGGTCGGGATCGGTCTCGACTCCTGATAGGCCGCATGACCTGCTTGGCGACGCAGCCGGGCAGGCCGGCCGCGTCCGCCGCCGCGAGGCGGCGGTAGGTGCTCGGCGATATGCCTACGAGTTCGGAGAACCGAGTGCTGAAGGTCCCCAGCGATGAGCAACCCACCGCGAAGCAGACATCGGTGACCGACATGTCACCGCGCCGAAGCAGGGTCATCGCCCGCTCGATGCGCCGGGTCATGAGGTAGCTATAGGGCGACTCTCCGTAAGCGGCGCGAAACTCCCGGCTCAGGTGCCCGGCAGACAGATGGACGCCGCGCGCCAGGGCCTGCACGTCCAGCGGCTGGGCGTAGTCACGGTCGATCCGGTCGCGGACGCGGCGCAGCAGGGCAAGGTCGCGCAGGCGCGGGTCGGGCGTGCCGGTCACGGATAACAGCCTGCCTGGTGCACCGCCTGGCTGGCTAGCTGGCCGGCGCGTCACTGAAGAGCCCGGCAGTCGCGACCCGACGGTTAAGTGCAAGAATCTGCTGATATGGGCTCTAACTTCGCGCAGATCCTTGATGTTCGTCTCTTCAAGGCTTTCGACCTCGACGCTGACGGTCGCGTGCTGGCCGGCAGCGATGATTCCGGATCGAATCAGCTCATCGAGATCGACCCCGATGGCACGACACCGCTTACCGCGCTGCCCGGTGCTTGCACCGGCCGCTACGTGCCTGGGCAGCGAGCCGTGATTGTCTCGCACGATGAGGGCGGGAACGAGCTGCACCAGCTCTCCGTGCTCCGGCTGCCGACGTCGTCGGGGCAGCCCGCCAGCCTGATGGACCTCGAGCCGCTGGTCCGCGATCCGCGCTTCATGCACATGCTGGCCGATGTCCAGGCTGGCCAGGTTTGCTACTTCACCAACCGGCGGAACGGGGTTGCCTTCGACCCGGTCATCCGTGACCTGGCGGACGGAACGGAACGGCACCTGGTCCTCGCCGATGCGATGTTCGATGACGCGGCGATCTCCCCGGACCGCCGGTGGCTGGCGCTGACAGTTGCCTCGCCCGTGACCGCGTCTGCCGAGCACGTCGTGCTGGTCGATTTGACGGCGCCGGCCGGACAGGAGCGGATGGCCTACGTCACCCCGGCCGATGCGCCGGCCAGGAACGAGTCGCTCGCCTTTACGCCGGACAGCTCGGCCCTCTACTTCACCTCGAACAACGACCGGGAGTTCCTCGCTATCGCGCGGTACGACGTGACAGACGGCACGCTGACCTGGGTGGTGACCGACGACGAGGCAGACCTGACCGGCTGGCTGGCACCAGACGGTTCGAAGCTGCTGGTGGAGCGCAACGACGACGGCGCTTCCACGCTCGCCCTCCACGACGCCCGAACCGGCACGAAGCTCTATGACCTGCCGCTGCCCACGACCGGGTGCGTGACCGATGCCCGGCTGCCAGCCCCGCAGTGGGGCCCGGACTCCTCCGCCATCGTGATGTCGGAGAGCGGTGCCGACGTGCCCGGTGACGTGCTGCTGGCCTCGGGCGTCAGCGCTCGTTCGGTGGACGTGTACCAGCTGACGAACTCGGCCCGGGCGCTCGGCCGTCCCGCGGCCAGGCCTGAGCAGCACCGCGTCCCGGCTTCCGGCGGCCACTCCGTGCCGT
>JASHSZ010000420.1 GCA_030040815.1 Streptosporangiaceae bacterium | reverse complement strand
GCCGACTGCACCCGGGCCGCGGTGTTCACCGTGTCGCCCGCCACCATCCCCTCGCCCACCGCGCCCACGGTCACCGCGACCTCGCCGGTCACGACGCCCGCCCGGGCGGACAGGTCCGGGGCGTCGGCCTCGGCCCCCACCTCGGCCACCGCGGCCACCAGGTCCAGCGCGGCCCGCACGGCCCGCTCCGCGTCCCCCTCGGTCGCGGCCGGCGCCCCCCACACCGCCATCACCGCGTCGCCGATGAACTTCTCGACCACTCCCCCGTACCGGCCGATCACCGTCCGGGCCACGGCGAAATACTGAGTCAGCAGTTCCCGGACCGCCTCCGGGTCGCGTGACTCCGACAACGGGGTGAAGCCCACGACGTCGCAGAACAGCACCGAGCACACCCGCCGCTCCGCTACCGGGTCCGGGCCTGGTCTGGGAGGCGTCGCCGGCGTGATCTCCGCCAGCGGCGAGCCGCAGGCACGGCAAAAACGCTTCCCGGGTGTCAGCGGCTCACCGCACGACGGGCATGCCCCGACGGGTGCCCCGCAATCCCCACAGAAACGGTCGCCCTCTCCCATGGACGCACCACACTGCCCGCATGTCACGAACCGTGCTTACGTCAGCGCGTTCGGCCTTGTCAAGACCGTAGCGCGTGAGGCGGTCGCTAAGCTTGGCCGATGCGACGGGGACCGACGACGCCCAGGTAACGCTGCTGCCGGAGCAGGAAGGCGGCATCGGCGCCGAAGAGGTGTTGGCGCGGCTCATGTCGTCACCGCACTTCCCGACCCGCCCGGGTGAGCTGCGGGGAGGTTCGTTGCGGCGCCGGTCCCGGTCATGGTGGCCGCAGACGGGCAAGCGCTTCACGTCTGAGTCAGGGGCTGCGCGCGCTCGAGAGTGTCGGCGCGGTCCAAGAGAGGCTGGCACCGCAGGCGGCGCCCGACGTTGCGGGCTTCGCCGATGGCTTGCGAGGCGATGGCGACCTCGCCGTGGCGGGTGAGGTACTCGGCGTAGTCGATCAGGCCATGGGCCAGGTGGTAGGGGGTGCTGTGCTCGCCCAGGCCGGCGATCGCGGCGGCGAAGGACGCCATGGCGGCCTGGTCATCGGCGGCGGCGAGGCGGGCGCGGGCCAGGTCGCGCTCAGCCCGCAGCATGGGGGCCAGGTGCCCGGGCTGGTGGGAGTCGAGCATGGCGATCAGATCGCCGACGGCCGCGTTATCACCCAGTTCGTGAGCCGCGCGGGCGGCGAGCGGCCATGCCCAGCGCAGCGATGAGGCGCTAATGCCCAGGGCATCTGCGTGAGCGAGCGCGGCCCGGGCGCCGCGCAGCGCGGTCTCCGGCTGCCCACGGGCCGCAGCGGTAAAGGCGTCCGCCACGGTGACCATCGACTTGTCCTGGGGATCCTCGCTGGCGCGCAGGTCGCTCAGGGCCGCCAACAGGGTCTCGGCTGAGTCGGCGTCGCCGCGCAGCGCCGCCAACCATCCTCGTTGGGTGGTGAGGTACTCCATGTCGGCTAGCCCGAAAGAGTTCACCGCTCGGGTGAACTCTTCCTCGGCAGCATCCCAGTCGCCGAGCTGTACCAGCGCCTCAGCCAGGTCCCCGATCGCAACGGTCAGACCACGCCGGTGGCCCACCCGGCGCAGGTACCCGACGGCGGTGCGGGCGGCCTCGGCGGCGGCCGCCGGGTCGGTAAACGCCAGGACATCCGACAGGTTGACCAGCGCAGTTCCTAGCGTGACGTTGTCGTCGGATTGCGCAGCCAGCCGCGCGCTCTCGCGAAAGTAGGCACTGGCCTGCCGCTGCCGCGAGACGGTGGCGAGATAGATCCCGCGGGTAAGTAGCAGCCCGCTGAACTGCTCGGTGTCAACGTCGAGGGCCTGGCCGAGGCTGAGCGCCTCAGTGCTGAGCCGGTCGGCATCGGGAGATCCGGCGAATACCGCCACGGCTGCGAGTTCCTCCAGGGCACGCACCGTGTCGGTGTCGGCATCCGAGCCCAGGACCTCCATCGCTGCGGCGAGCTGCTCGCGTGCCTCGGAGTGATGGCCCCATCGGCGCAGCGCCTGCCCGGCGGCGGCCTGGGCGCGGGCGGCGGCCCGGTCGCGGTCGCGCTGCAGATAGTCGGCGCGGGCCCGGTCGGCGTAGTCGACTGCCGTGGCGTAGTCCGCGTCGTCGCTGGCGGCCTTGGCGGCGCGCTCCCACAGCGTCCCTGCGGCTGGCTCTCCGGAGGGCTGACCCTCCGCGACCAGTTCGGCCGCGGTGGCGTAGCTCGCGCCGGCGCGCGCGGAGGCGCCGGTGCGCTCGGCGCGTTCGCCGGCCCGGATAAGGGCAGCGATGGCCTGGCCGCGGATGTCGGCGGCGTCGGGATCGTCGGGGATGGCGTTCAGCGCGTCGAGGTAGTGCCGGGCGATGACGTCGGTGACTTCCTCGCCGTCGCCGGCGAAGACGGCGCGCAGGTGCGCGGCCACGGCCAGGTGCCCGGTCTTGCGGTCCCGCCGGGACAGGGTGTCGTAGGCGACCTGGCGCAGCATCTGCTGGGCGAACCGGTAGCTGCCCCGCTCCGGCGACAGCGGGTCCGCGGACACGCTGAGGACTTCGCGGCTCACCAGGTCTGCCAGGGCCGTCCGCACGGTCGGCTCGTCCTTTCCGGAGACCGCGATCAGCGCCTCGGCGGGGA
>JASHSZ010000419.1 GCA_030040815.1 Streptosporangiaceae bacterium | reverse complement strand
GCGGTCGCTTTCGCCGGGGCGGCGGGCAGCTTCGAACTCAACGTGATGATGCCGGTCATGGCGCGGGCGCTGCTGTCCTCGCTGCGGCTGCTAGCGGCGGCAGCGCGCTCGCTCGCCGACAAGTGCGTCAGCGGCATTACTGCCGACGTCGGCCGGCTACGCCGCAACGCCGAGTCGTCGCCTGCCATCGTGACGGCGCTGAACCCCTACATCGGCTATGAGGCGGCTGCAGCCGTGGCCCACCAGGCCCTCGATACCGGCGCGACGATCCGCGACGTCGTCATCTCCCGCGGCTACGTCGCGCGCGGCGACATCACCGAGGCGCAACTCGACCACTCTCTCGACGTGCTGGCGATGGCACATCCCCACGAGCACTCCGACTAGCTGAGCGCCAGTCCGCCGCAACGGCCGGGTGCTCGCGGTGCGACGCCGATGTCACGGGAGCGCCTTGCTGGCTAGTACCAGCCGTAGGCCTCCTCGTGCGCCCAGGCATTACAGGGCGTGCCGTACGTTGACTGGATGTAGCCGAGTCCCCACTTGATCTGGGTCGTCGGATCTGTCTGCCAGTCTGGCCCGGCGCTGGCCATTTTGGACCCTGGTAGTGCCTGCGGGATTCCATAGGCGCCGCTGGGGTTTTCGGCGTTGTAGCGCCAGCCGCTTTCCGCCAGCCACAGGTCGTCGAGGCAGCCCCACTGGTCGGTGCTGAACCCGTACGACGACAGCAGGCCATAGGCGATGGCCTCGGCCGACCCCGGATCTGGCGCTGGTTCGAAGACCAGCGGCGAAGACGGTGGCGGGACGGTGCTCATCTTCGGGGCACTCGTCACGCTGAACGACAACGTCGCAGCGTCGTCGCGGATAACCTGCTCGCGCGCCCGCACCAGCGATGCGCCTGCCGTGCCGGTCGAGACCTGGGCGAGCGCCATGCCGAGCGGGTCGGTCGATGCGCCGGGCCGCCCGGTGATGACCACGAGCGCGGCGGCCACCACGGCCACCGTCGCCGCACACGCCGTTACCAGGAAGGCTCCCACTCTCCTGCGCCTGGGGCGCCGGCCTCGTGGTCGCCTCCTGTGCTGTGACAATGCGGTCCTTCCGTCGGCCAAGCGCACCGGCATGCCGCGCGGCGCGCGGACCGCTGCGGTACGGGCAGCGAGTCGCGTGACGGCCAGACCGAAAAGCGTCCTGAGCCCCAGTCAGGGCGCCGACGCCGGTTTGGAACCGTCGCCGCATAACGCTGCCAGAACTCAGCGCGGCTACGAAGCGTTTCGACCGAAAAAGCGGTCAAGAAAACCCCCTAATGGGGGTGGCGCAGATCACAGCTTGGCAATACGTACCGTAACAATTACGCGGTGTAGTAACGCTCACTCGGCCATCACGGGTGAGGCCACGCTGCCCTCGGCAAGGATGCCGGCCCGCCCCGCGGCTCCCGGACGTTAGGGGCGATACGGTCCATGCCGACCCCGGCCTGCACGGTAAGCTTCCGCGAACAGCCGGGCTGCAGCTAGCTTGTTCTCAGCCGTCGACGGCATCCTTGCTCACAGTCGGCAGCACCATACGGCGGGACGTGATACATGAGCGCGTGGCAACGGGCCTGGACGGTTCGCGCGGGGGACGCGGAATCAGTGCTCGCCGAGGCTCGCAAGGCCCTCTTCGTGATGGTCGGCTTCCTGGCCATTCTGTGGACAATCCAGCTAGTCAATGCAGCTGACCACTACTACTTGACGTACAACTACGGAATCAGGCCACGGGATGTCCGCAGCTTGCCCTACATCCTGACTGCACCGTTCCTGCACGTCAGCTGGACCCACATCGAGAGCAATTCCGGGCCGCTCTTCATCTTCGGTTTCCTGGCTGCCTACCGCGGGGTCGTCAGGTTTCTCGGTCTGACGGGGCTCGTGATCATCGTCAGCGGGCTGGCGGAGTGGTTCACGGGCACCCCCGGCACGGTCGGCGTGGGTGCCAGCGGCGTGGTCTTCGGCTATCTCGGCTACATCCTGGTGCGGGGCTTCTTCGACCGCCATGGCATCGATATCTTGATCGGCGCCGTCATGGCGCTCTGCTTCGCATACCAGTTCACCGTGCTGCTGCCACACGCGGGAATTGGCTGGCAGGCACACATCGGCGGACTCGCCGCCGGAGTTGTCGGCGGCTGGGTCTTCCGCAACCGCCCTGAGGATAGCCGGACCGTAGCGGGCCCGTCCATGACGCCGATCGCCACGCCCGCAAGCACAGGTCCCCTCGGGCTGACAACCGCGCCGCACACCCAGCCGGCCGCGTCGGGCTTTGCCACCGGACCGCGCGCCGACCTGCATAAGCAACTGGGCGATCTCGGCCTCTAGCCACGATGGCGCCCGTGTCTGAGATTGTCGATGCGCATCACCGCGTCTGGACCTTGCGGCCCGGCCACATCCGTTCCTAGACGCCGACGCCGCGCTCGCGCCGGTGCGCCGAAGCTTCCGCTCTCAGGTCGATAAGGGCCGGGAGGCCGGCGTCGGTCGATGAGGGCCGGGAGGCCGGCGTTGGTCGATGAGGCCCAGGAGGCCGGCGTCGGTCGAGGCTAAGACATGACTTAGGGGATCGCGGATCTTGCAGCCTGGGGCTGCACCCGACGCGGACTCCTACGCGCGCATACGCGGTGAGAGGCTGCGGACATGGGGTAGAGCTCGTGCTCTGCGGCTAGCCGCGCGCTGACAGCCTGTCACCGGGCACGTTGCATTCCCAGCGGGGCATCGCCACCAGATGAATGATCATTGAACGCCGTTGTGCCGCCGCTTTTCCAGGTCTAACGTTTCCTCCAATCGCGATCCGCGACCACTGGCGGGAGCCCGGGAGGCACGATGGCATCACGCAAGCTTTCCAGATGGCTTGTCCTGGCGACAGTGCCAGCATCCGTAGCGTTGTTAGGCCTTCCTGGGGTAGTGGCAGCAGCTGCGTCGGGGGACGCGGCCAGTGGTGCTGTCCAGCAGTACATCGTCATCCTGCGCAATCAGAACTCTAATCTTTCCGCGACCGGCGCCGCCCGGCGCTCTGCCGTGCATACCGAACAGGCTCCGGTCCTAACGGAAATGCAGTCGCTCGGCGCCAAGAGCACCGGCTCGATCAGCCTGGTCAACGCGATGTTCGGCACCATGACGGCGGCCGACGCTAAATCTCTTACCGCTAACCCGGCCGTTGCCGAGGTGATACCCAATGCCACGATTCAGGGACCGGTGCTGCCGTCAGCCGCCGGCGCCATCGGCGCTGGCAGTACTGTCGCGACGCCAGCGCTCTCCGCTGCGCTATGCGGCACGGCCGCTGCACCGCAGCTGAACCCGGAAGCGCTCTTTGCAATCAACTCCGTCGAGGCCAATCAGCTGGGCTACGACGGAGCCGGCGTCACGGTGGCGTACATGGCCGACGGCGTGGATCCCACCAATCCCGACTTCCAGCGCAACGCCGAATTCGCTTCGGCCGGCTCCCCGGCTGGCTCGCCCATTCTCACCCAAGTCGACTTCTCCGGCGACGGCGTGAACGCTCCCACTTCGGGTGGCGAGGCGTTCCTCGACGCCAGTTCCATCGCTGCCCAGGCCAACCAGACCTACGATCTGTCCCAGGATGTCAACCCCGCGCATGCGCTGCCAGCTGGCTGTGACATCAAGATTCAGGGCGCGGCGCCCGGTGCGAGCGTCCTGGGCCTGAAGGTCTTCGCGCAGAACGACGACACAACGCTCTCGGGCTTCCTGCAGGCGATCAACTATGCCGTCGCTAACGGCGTCAAGGTGATCAACGAGTCATTCGGCACAGACAACTTCCCCGACCTGACTGCAGACGCCGTCAGGCTGGCCGACGACGCCGCGGTAGCGGCCGGAGTGACCGTCGTGGTCTCTTCGGGTGATAGCGGTGTCACCAGCACGATCGGCTCGCCGGCCAGCGATCCGAACGTGATCAGTGTGGGCGCCACGACAACGTTCCGCGCGTACGCGCAGGCGGGCGACGGCGGCATCAACTATCCCGGCTGGAACGGGCAGTGGGTCAACAACAACATCTCCAGTCTCTCCTCGGGCGGCGTCTCGCAGTCCGGCGGTACTGTCGACCTGGTCGCGCCTGGCGACCTCAACTGGGCGCTATGCACCCCGAATGCGGCGATGTACTCCGACTGCCTCAGCGTTCTGAATGGGCAGGCCGATCCGCTTGAGCTCAGCGGCGGGACAAGCGAATCCGCGCCGCTCACCTCGGCGGCTGCGGCAGACGTGATCCAGGCGTATGCAACGAGCCATCACGGAGTGGATCCATCGCCCGCTCTGATCAAGCAGATCCTGATGAGCACCGCAACGGATATCGACGCTCCGGCCACCCAGCAAGGCGCCGGCCTGCTTAACGTCCTCGCAGCCGTCAAGCTCGCCCACTCCATCGGCAACGCCGGCCCCGGCGGCGGCCTGCTGCTCAGCCCAGGTCAGATCAACGTGACGCAGCTCCCTGGCGCCACCGCGACTCCGTCAATCTCGGTCACCAACACAAGCTCGCAGCCGGTCAGCGTGGCGCTCTCGACGCGCGCACTCACCCAGCAGGTCAGCAGCGAGTCGGGTTCCTTCTGCATGCAGCCGGGAACGCCGACGGCAAGCTGCCCGGCTAACACAGGCAGCTTCCCGATCTGGAGCGGCGTGACCGAGGTATACCAGGCCGTGCACTTCACCGTGCCGCCCACCTCCGGACCATCCCGGCTCAGCGTCTCGATCGACTACCCCTACACCGGCCAGACATCGCTGCTGCACGTCGGACTGTTCGAGCCCGACGGAACTTACGCGGGCTACTCGCTACCCCAGGGCCTGGGCGACTACGGCAACGTCCAGGTCGCGAACCCGCCGCCCGGTACCTGGACCGCGGTGTTCTTCACCGAGGAAGACGGCGCCACCCCAGGAGGCGTGGGTACCAGCGGCACCGTTCAATGGGAAGCCGACACCTCGCAGTACGCATCCGCGGGCTCGGTCTCACCCTCGGTGCTCACCCTCGGGCCAGGCCAGACTGGCTCCGCGTCGCTGATCCTCACCAGCCCGTTGGCAGCCGGTGACACCTCCCAGTCGGTGGTCGTGTCCTCCGGCGGGCTGCAGACCACGATCCCGGTTGTCGTGCGCACCGAGATCCCGATCGGGCCCTCCGGCGGAACCTTCACCGGCGTCCTGACCGGCGGAAACGGTCGCGCGGATTCCGAAGCGCAGACCAACACTTATGTCTTTGACGTGCCTGCGGGCGCGCGGGACATCGACGCCAGCGTCGCGCTGGCCAACGATCCGGAAGATGAGGTCATCGGCTTCCTGGTGGACCCGGATGGCCAAACGGTCGGTTATTCAACCAACGTCACGCTGTTGCCGGTGAGCGGATCACTCACACTGTCATCGACCCGGTTCGTGGACCTGTACCACGTGGCACCGGAGGCCGGTCAGTGGTCGCTGATTCTCGACTGGCAGAACCCAGTCAGCGGCAGCGAACTGCAAGAGCCGTTCACCGGCGCGATCAGGTTCGATCAGGTGCAGGTGCGCAGCAACCTGCCACAGGATGGCCGCCTAGTCAGCGGACAGACTTATACGTACCGAGTGACGGTGCACAACACGGGCCTTGCCCCCGAGGCGTTCTTCGTCGACCCGCGCCTGAATCAGCTGCAAACCATCAGCCTGCCTGACCAGAACGCCTACACAGGCGACACGACCCTGCCGCTGGCGGCGGGCCTGACCTTCCCGTACTACTTCGTGCCCAGCCACACAAGTCAGCTGCAGGCGAGCCTGACTGGCACGGTCCCGGTGAACTTCGACATGGAGTACTTCCCCGGCGACCCGGACCTCTCGGGTGTCCAGTCCGGTGACTCTGCCAGCCTGACCCTGACCGAGCCGGAAGTTAGTCCCGGCCTGTGGCTCATCAATCCAGACGAAATCGGGCCGTATCCGGCGACCGGCGCGCCGACTGCCACGGCAACCGCCAGCCTGAATGCGGTCACGCAGGCGTTTGACCCGGCCGTGACCTCGTCCACTGGCGACTTCTGGTCCTATATCAATGGCCTGAGCGGCAGCTTCGCTCCGACCTACGTGCCAGCCGGCG
>JASHSZ010000418.1 GCA_030040815.1 Streptosporangiaceae bacterium | reverse complement strand
CCCCAGGCGAGACCGGCGGCGCCAACCAGCGTCAGTAGTGCGATGATCCCGCCGACCACGATGGCCGCAGCCGGCGGCGTGCCGGGTGTGCGGTCGCTGCTCGACACCATGAAGGGCACCGCAATGATGTCTTCCAGCGCGCAGATGGCCAGGATCACGATGGTGAGGCGGCGAAGAGGTGTCATCCAAAGCTCCTTCGGTTAGCTGTGACACGCTGCTCAGCTAGTCGCTGAGACTGCAGCCATCGTCGGCCCGCGTGCCGCGCAGCGCGCCGGCCGCCGGATGGAATATTGGCCCGCAGCCGTCCGTCGGCAGATGGATTCCTGCGAGGCCCGCGTCCTGCTGGCAGGCAGCCGGGTAATTGTCAGCGAGCGCGCCCGCGACGCCGGCAGCTCGACCGCTTATTGTGCTCGCATGGGGGGGAAATCCCATACACGCGGCACATTTGCCCGCGTGCTGACGATCGGCCTGCTTGCGGTTGCGATGGCCGAACTCGCAACAGCGATTGTCGCTGCGCTTGTCGGTGACGTTTCGTGGCGACGAGGCCGAACGCCGACAGTTGCTCTGGCTAGTCCTGGCCTGCGTGGTGGTGTTCGGGTACGCGGGCCTGTGGTGGGGGATTACCCGCACCGGACCGGTCCTTGCGCTGCTGGTGATCCCGCTTATCCCCGCTGCGATCACGGTCGCGATCCTGAGATACCACCTGCTCGACATCCGGCTCGTGTTCTCCCGCACTGTGGCGTACGCGATCGTGACCGGTCTGCTGGTTGGCGTCTACGCCGCGCTCATCCTGCTGATTACCCAGGTGTTCGGGTTCCACAGCCCGGTGGCGGTGGCCGCCGCCACGCTGGCTGCCGCGGCGCTGTTCAACCCCCTGCGGCGGCGAGTGCAGCTCCGGGTGGACCGGCGATTCAACCGGGCCCGGTACGACGCCGATCGCGCGATCACCGCGTTCGCCGCCCGCGTCCGGAATGCGGTTGACCTCGACGCGATCAGCAAGGACCTGACCGCCGCCGTGCAGACCGCGCTCGAACCCGCGCACCTCACAGTGTGGATCAGCGAGCGGCCACGCTGATTGCGACCCAGTGCAGATCGCCAGTGCCACTCTGGCCACGGCGCTGGGTATCCGGCTGTGCAGGGTGCGTCAGCAGTCCGCCGGGATGGACGCGCTGACCAGCCAGCCGCCATCGGCGGGTCCGACGCTGAACTCACCACCGCACTCGGTAACCCGCTCTCGCATGCCCGCCAGGCCGCGTCCCGCACCGGAGCTTTCCAGACCCGATCTGCGCGCCGCCGACTGTCCGCTGGCGATCGACAGCTGGAGCCGCCGGTCGTGGCCGCTCACCGTGATCTGCACCGGCGCGCCGGGCGCGTGCTTGAGCGCGTTTGTCAGGCTCTCCTGGACGACGCGGTAGGCGGTCTGGGCAGCGCGCGCCGACAGCTGCTCAGCGGTCACGTCGAACCTGCAGCCCACGTCGAGCCCGGTCGCGGCGGCTCTGGTCACCAGCTCGGCGATGAGCCGCAGGCCGTCGTCCCCGGCGGGCTTGTCGGCATCCAGCAGGTCGGCCAGCTGCTCTATCTCGGCGTCCGCCTGCCGCGCGACCGCGCTGATGGTGTCGAATGCCTCGGCCGCAAGCGCCGGGTCGCGCCGGGCCAGTCGCTGCCCGGCGGCGGCCTGGATCACCATGACGCTCACGCTGTGCGCGACGATATCGTGCAGCTCCCTGGCTATCCGGAGCCGCTCGTATCGGGCCGCCTCCGCAGCGAACAGCTGCTCCTCCGCCGCCAGCTCGCGACCGCGGACCGCGAGCTGGTCGGCGAGTGCACGGCGAGAGCGGCTGATGATTCCGAGGGCAAACGGGCCAACGAGGGCCACGATGACGAACGGGTTCCACGGCCAGGTCGCGGCCTCGACGCCTGCGCCGAGAACCAGCAGGGCGCCGACCGACCTGACCACCCGGCGATCGGCGCCCAGCGAGTAGGCAACCAGGAACACCGGAATGAAGAGCAGGCTGAACGCGTCGGCGTTGGTATCGGCGGCGATCAGAGCGAGCGCGCCGCCTAGCGCACCGCCTGCCACCGCCACCAGCAGCGGGTGCGTGCGGCGAGCAACCGGGCAGCAGCACGCCGCCACGCCCAGCCCGGCCGCGAGGAGGTGCCCCGGCTGCGCCGTCAGCTGCCGCTCGACCGCGAGCAGGACGAGCAGTGCCACCGCGGTGGCCGCGCAGATCACAGCGTCACCGGCCACCGTGTCGAGCACGCCACGGGCCCGCGCGAACCGCGCCCGGCCTGCGCCGATGAGTCGGTGCCACGCGCCAGCTACCGCGGTCATGGCTGCGCCCTGCTCGCGGGGCGGCGCCGCGCTCATGGCCGTGGCGAGGTCACGCCTGAGCCGGGAGCGGTAGCCGCACGAACGCCGCCAGCCCGCCCGGACTGGATTCGAGACGGAGTGTGCCGTCGTGCAGCGCGGCCCGCTCGCGCGCCGCAGCGATCGCAGCCGACTGGTCGCCGTGCGCGCCGACCGGCCCGGTCACGTGCAGCTCAAGCGCGTCCGGCCGGAACCGCACCCGCACGTTGATGCGCGCGTCAGGCGTGTCGCCGAGCACCGCGAGCAGTTGCTCCACAATCCGGTAACCGGACAGCTCCAGGCCGGCCGGCAGCACCCGCGAACTGCCCTCGACCTGCAGCCGCGCGTCAGCTGTCGTGGTCCGCTCCAGCAGGCCAGCGAGCTGCGCGAGGGTCGGCTGTGGCTCAGTCGGGGGCTGCTGTGACAGCGTGCCGGCCACCTCGCGCATCTGCGCGAGCGTCGCTCGGCCCTGGCTCTCCACGTCGGCGAACACCTGCTGCGCGGCCACCGGGTCGGTTTCCAGCAGGTCCCGGCCGGCGACGGCGGCGGCGGTCATCTGGCCGATCTGACCGCGCAGGAAGCCGTCCAGATCGCCGGCCACCCTGGCGCGCTCCGCGGCCGCCGCGAGCCGAGCGGTCTGATCCCGCTGGTCGCGAAGCTCAGCGTTGCGGGCGCGCAGCGCGACCGCCATCGTGCTGCGCGACTGCGCCAGCCGGCCCGCCCCGCAAAAGCCGATCATGGCGGGCACTCCGGCCAGCAGGAAGCTCGGACCCAGCCGCGGGTCGTACACCGCCTGCAGCACGACTCCGGCCATGCAGCACGCGGCCCCGAGCCAGAACTGCCTGCCGGTGCACCGGGTGCCGACGAAAAAGCCGATGACCAGCACGGCGGGCAAACCGGGACCGCACCGGATCAGGTGACCGACGACCAGCTCGTTGAATGCGGTCGCCGCCGCTACAACGACGGCGGCGACGAACGGGTTGCGCCGTTCGATCACAACCGGCAGTGTCATCGTCAGCGCGGCCACGGAGGCGAATGCCCCGCCCTGCCGCACACCGCTGGTGCTGAGCCACCCGCCGATGACGCCGAGCATGAAGACGCTAAGCCCGGCAGCCAGCAGCAGATCACCAGCGCCGACGTCCCGGATTCCCCACGCTGATCGCCACAACCAGCTCACTCCAGCCGTGCGATTCATTGCGACCCCTCCCGGCGCTGCGCTCATTGTCGCGTTTCGGGCGGCTCGGCCACCAGTCCCGCGCAGCGACACGCTACGGGGCAGGCACGTACGAAAGCGTCCGTCCTGAGACGGAAGCTGTGGGCGGCACGCCGGCCGCACGACGGATCGCAATCCGTCCGGTCCCGGCTAGCATGGCCGGCGAGCGTCGGCGCTGTCAGCGGGAGGCCTAGTGACTAGCGTGCCAGCACATACCACCGGCAAGCCGATCTCGGTGGTC